>JAQBDO010000155.1:0-10504 GCA_032124375.1 Gammaproteobacteria bacterium | reverse complement strand
CACGTGCTGCTGACACCTAAATCCGATGACAGCAACGTCAACCTGATACACCTGTATTTTTCCGGAAAATCACTCAGCCGTATCCAGGCCGAGGATAATTTCGGCAATACCACCACATTTTCTTTTACCGAGTTCGAGCGCAATCCGGTTCTGGACAAAGCGATCTTCAGCTTCATCCCGCCTGCTGGTACCGATGTCGTCGGGGACATGAACTAGCGACTCCTGGCACGCCGTTTTACATGACCGATCTTTCCGCAGATTATCGTCCACTTGCCGACCGTATGCGGCCGCGATCCCTGGATGCCTATGCCGGGCAGGCACATATCCTGGGGCAGGGGAAACCGCTGCGCCAGGCGATAGCAGCGGGCAACCTGCACTCAATGATACTGTGGGGGCCGCCGGGTACCGGCAAGACCTCTCTTGCAAAACTGCTGGCTGAGTATACCAACGCTGAATTTCTAACGCTGTCAGCAGTGTTTGCAGGAGTAAAGGATATACGCAATGCCGTTGCGGCAGCCCAACAGATTCGCGATATGGAGTCGCGTCAGACGATTCTTTTTATTGACGAAGTACATCGTTTCAACAAGGCGCAGCAGGATGCCTTTCTGCCCTACGTAGAAGACGGCACGCTCATTTTTATTGGCGCCACCACCGAAAACCCGTCCTTTGAACTCAACAATGCGCTGCTATCCAGGGCCCGCACCTACGTTATCAAACGTCTGGAACTACAGGATTTGCGTACCATTATTGACACGGCATTAAGTGATGTCGAACAAGGGCTCGGCGAGCACCGCCTGGGCATGTCCACCGAGCTGCGAGACAAGCTCGCGCAAGCCGCGGACGGCGATGCCCGCCGCGCGCTCAACTTGCTGGAGATCGCCTCGGACCTGGCAACAGAGTCTGATGGTAACCGTGTTATACCGGCTGCGGTACTCAACGAAGTCATCGCAGGCGGCACCCGGCGCTTCGACAAGGGTGGTGACGATTTCTACGACCAGATTTCTGCATTGCATAAATCCGTGCGTGGTTCGTCTCCGGATGCCGCGCTTTACTGGCTGGTGCGCATGCTGGATGGCGGCTGTGACCCCCTGTATCTCGCCAGACGTATCGTCCGGATGGCCTCCGAAGATATCGGTAATGCTGATCCGCGGGCACTGACCCTGTGCCTGAATGCCTGGGATGTGCAGGAACGCCTGGGCAGTCCGGAAGGGGAACTGGCACTGGCGCAGGCCGTTATCTACATGGCCTGTGCAGCCAAGAGCAATGCCGTCTACATGGCATACAACAAGGCACGTGCCGAGATCGGGCAGACCGGTTCACTGGAAGTGCCGGTGCATTTACGCAATGCCCCAACCAAGCTGATGAAACAGCTGGGCCACGGCAAGGCATACCGCTATGCCCACGACGAACCGGAAGGCTATGCCGCTGGCGAGCATTACTTGCCGGATGGCATGGCAGATCCGGGGTATTATCAACCGGTGCCGCGAGGACTGGAAATCAGGATTGCAGAAAAGCTGGTACACCTGCGCGAACTGGACACCAAACATAACAAGTAGCAAACGCAGTAGCGTGATGCCCGATGCCGGATGCGTAAATCGCACCCTGCGTGTACCATTACCAACATGAGAGACAAGACACGCCGATGACACAGATACTGGCCATTGCTGCCGGAGGTGCCCTTGGCGCACTGCTGCGTTACTGGACCTCAATTGCGGTCCACGGTCGTCTGGGCATGGCGTTCCCGTATGGCACACTGGCTGTCAACGTGCTTGGCAGCCTGCTAATGGGCTTTCTGTATATCTGGCTAATTGATCGTATGGCAGCAGGCCCGGCACTGCGTGCCTTTTTACTCATTGGTGTACTGGGAGCATTCACAACCTTTTCGACCTTTTCCATGGAAACACTGAACCTGCTGGAAGCAGGTCATCCCGGCAAGGCGCTGGCCAATGTGCTTGTCAGCGTGGTTGTCTGTGTGACTGCCGCAGGTCTTGGTGTTGTCGCAGCGAGGCAGCTATGAATAAACTGAATGTTACCTGTGTACGTGTCTATCTGACAGAAGAAGAGGGCAGCCTGGAAGAGATACTGCGCTGCCTTCACGATGAAGAAAAAGTACAGGGTGTTACAGTATTCCGTGGCGTCAGCGGCTTCGGAAAATCCGGTAAAGTACATTCATCGTCGTTACTGGATATGTCGCTGAATCTGCCACTGGTTATTGAATTCTTCGATGTGCCCGAGAAAGTTGATAATATCCTTGAACACATCCGTCACAAGACTGAACCCGGCCACATCATCAGCTGGCCGGCCACACTGGTTGTATAACTATTAAGGTATCACATGCTTGACCCCAAACTCTTACGCAACGACCTGGAGGTCGCAGCACAACAACTCGCACGTCGAGGCTTCACCCTGGATACCGGGAAACTGCGGAACCTGGAAGTACAGCGCAAGTCAATCCAGACCCGGACACAGGACCTGCAGGCAGAACGCAACAGCCGTTCCAGGGGCATTGGCGAGGCAAAGGCAGCCGGTGAGGATATCACACCATTATTGAAGGCAGTCGAAGGCCTCGGTCAGCAACTCAGCGAAAAAGAACAAGAACTGACAGCCTTGCAGGATGAATTAAATTCTATCCTGATGGGCATACCCAATATACCCCATGCATCCGTACCCGAGGGAAAGGGCGAAGAAGACAACCCGGAACTCAGAAAATGGGGTGAACCTGCCGTATTCAATTTTGAACCCAAAGACCACGTAGATCTCGGGGAACAGCTGGGACAGCTGGATTTCGAAACTGCTGCAAAATTAACCGGCTCGCGTTTCAGTGTCATGCACGGACCGCTGGCCCGACTGCACCGGGCACTGATTCAGTTCATGCTGGATACACATACCCGGGATCACGGCTACAGCGAGGTATACGTTCCCTACCTGGTGAATGCCGACAGTCTGCGTGGTACCGGACAACTGCCAAAGTTTGAGGAAGACCTGTTCAAAATGACAGGGGAGGGTGGGTATTACCTGATTCCCACGGCAGAGGTACCGGTAACCAATCTGGTACGGGGTACTATTGTTGAGGCAGCGTCACTGCCACTACGGTACACCGCGCACACGCCGTGTTTCCGTTCTGAAGCCGGCACCTATGGCAAGGATACCCGTGGCATGATTCGTCAACACCAGTTTGAAAAAGTTGAAATGGTACAACTGGTACGCCCCGAAGACTCCTATGAAGCGCTGGAGCAATTAACCGGTCATGCGGAAGCGATCCTGCAGCAACTCGAATTACCATACCGCGTGGTCACCCTGTGTACCGGCGACATCGGCTTCTCCGCAGCGAAGACCTATGACCTTGAGGTATGGCTGCCAGGACAGCTGAAATACCGTGAGATCTCATCTTGCAGTAATTTCGAAGCCTTCCAGGCTCGCCGCATGCAGGCACGTTGGCGCAACCCGGAAACCGGTAACCCGGAGCTATTGCACACCATCAATGGATCAGGACTCGCTGTCGGTCGAACGCTGGTTGCGGTAATGGAGAATTATCAACAGGAAGATGGAACAATTCGCATTCCTGATGCCCTGAAGGGCTATATGGGTGGTCTTGAAATTCTGGAAAAACTCGCCCTGTAAACAGTACTGCTTGATGCCTGTGTCCGCATACAAGCCGTACCTTACCGGAATGAATTCCGCGAAGGATTCCCTACCAATTTTCAATTATCTTCATGATTTAGTCTGATGCGGGCAAGAACAACATCGTATTCACAGCACCGTCCTGTTGCCAGGTTAGCGCCAGCCTGCCATTTAAAAATCCGTATTTTGTAACGTTTCCCAGCGCACTCAAATAACTGTTTTCAAAATTCATCAGTGCCGGCGGACAGGCCATGCGCGTGCTGCCTGTCCCGCTAATCGTCAAATTACCCGGCATTGCACCCACCTGCACACTGGCGAAATAGTTATTACAGGCACTGTTACCAGATATGCGATTACCATCAAGCTTGAGTGTTGCTCCAAGACCTGCAGGGAGTGCCTTGTCCATTTCCAGATTTGTCAGCAGCCATTCTTTTCCGGCCAATTCACTGATAGAAAGTGTACCGGTAATTTCAGTCTGGACTTCACGTAACCCGTCAGCCTCCAGCACCCAACTACGACGAGCCAACTGAGAAGGACAACAGGCCGCATCATCCGGGCCTTGCTGCACAACATCCAGTTCGACTCGTGCATTATGGATACGCCCGCCGCGCAGCTGTACACGATCACCTACCAGCGCAGTACCCAGGTTGCTGCTAACTCCATCGCGAGCTCCCGTAACAGCGATATATACATTTGTACCTGAGCCACCCGAGTTTTCCCACAAAAAGACAACCAGCTCGTCAGTGCCATCTCCATTCATATCACCCGGGAACATAAAGTCATCAACCAGACCAACAGCAGCGCGCGAAGCACCGCCTTCCACAAAAGGTGCGCCTTCCCAATGACGGTCTGTGAGCGTCGTCGCCTCATCATAGATTCCGGAATACGACATATTTTCAACCGCAGCAGTCAGTGGCACGGCTGCTTGCGCTGTCACAGGCGTCTGAGTGCGTCTTGCGGCGGCCCGGTCCGCATCGCTTATCGACGCAGAGCAGGCTATAAGGGTAGTGATGCTAAATATAGCGGGGAGCAGTAATCTGTTGTTGATGAAGGCAAAACCTTGCATGGCTGTTCCTTACAATCGTCATCCAGGGATGACAAGACACTGTGTCAGCGTGTTGTATTCAACAACAGACTAATGAGCGTGTTTGCGAACGCTTCATTGGCTCTTGATGACTTCCCGGCCAGCATGCCGGCCACAAAGGCCATGCCAACCGTTTCGCGCGGTTTCTCACGAATAAAGGCAGCAGGCCCCATATTGTCAGCGACATTGCGCAGACGTGCCTTGGCCTGTTCAGGCGTTAGCGGCCCAGTTGTATCCCGATCCACAGTACCCCCAGAGAAAACACGAAGGTGACGCCACCCGTAATGAAAGCAGCAAGCACCGGTTCAGTAACCGTCACGAGGTATTGATAGGCACCAAATATACACAGGCCGATGCTAACCAGTGACAGCAATGCTGCCATGCCAACAAGTACCAGTGCCGTACCCGAGCGCATGATACTATGACGCAGGACGCGTCCTTCTGACTCAACAAGGTCAAAAAAAGCAACAATAAAATCAGCAAGACTGTTCAGCGTCTGTCACCCGACCCAAGTAGTTTGGCAATTAACAAACCTGCGCCAAAGGCGATAAGTGTACTGCCGACAGGATGGCGGCTTATCTGCGCATCAAGATCATCAAGAAACCGCTTTCCCCGGTCAATACCTTCGCTCACTCTACCGGCAAGCTCATCAGCGGTGTCCTGGCTCCTTCTGCCCATCTCGGCCCTGGCATCATCAATTTTGTCATTGGCAGCATCGAGCACTGCAGAAGCCAGTCGCGCGACATCCTCACGAAGCTTCGCAATATCTTCCTTGAGTACGTTAACATCATCATTGCCTGTTTTTGCATCCATCAGGGTATATCTCCTCAGGCCTTTTTAACCAGTCGCAGCACAAAAATCAGCACAACAGCGCCTGCCGTAGCAGTGATTATCTGACCAATCAAACCACCGACCGAGATCCCCAGCAAGCCAAACAGAAAGCCGCCAATGAAGGCACCGATAATACCGATAACGATGTCACCGAGCAGCCCGTAACCACCGCCTTTCATAAGCATACCGGCAAGCCAGCCGGCAACAGCACCAATGGCCAAAATAATCAGTAATGTTTGAATATCCATATTTCATCCCCCGGGTGATGTCATTGACGAAGCATTATGGCTATCAGTGACAGAAATACTATACAACAAACTGACACGGGTGTTTAACCCTGTGCATTCAGTCAGGTAACGTTATTTCCTGTTATTCCTGTAAATACAGCATCTTCATCTGTAACTGCTGATCTCTGGGCAAACGGTAATCAAAATTGTACATGGATGCTTCCCAGTGGCCATATATGGAATTAGGCAAGATCATCCATTGCTGCCCCCATCGTCCGGCATAGCGTAATGCCAATTCACGACGCCCGGCCGGGTCTGACTTTGAGCCGTCGACAAAGTCTTCAATATTGTCACCCAGCAGCAGCAGGATTCTATATTGCCTGGCAACACTCTTTCTGTGCTCAGACTTGCTGGCACCATCACTTAGCAACAACCGCGTATCACCCGGCAGAGGCAGACCCAGTTCACGCATATTCCTGGATGTACAGCTGCGCAGCTTCTCCCTGCGAGAACTGTAATAAAAGACAGCGACGTCCTTCTCTATAGCATAATCAAGAAATGCCTTCACCCCGGGTACCAGTGGCGCATTCTCCTTGTGGCACCATTCAGCGAACGTTGCAGGAGAGTACTTTCCGAGTGTACTGATTATGCGCGCTTCATAAGGAGTATTGTCCAGAACAGTCTCGTCAATATCCAGCATGATCGCCGGCGGCAACAGGGCATAGTCATTGGTCTGCTCGAGCGCCGCTGTCCAGTCAGTATCAGCTAGCGCGCGGTCGAGATTGCTGCGTGCAGTTCGATATACCTGGCTGGTTAAACCAACATATTCTGCAGAGGTTTGTTGCCACAAGGTCGCGTTCAGCATTTCGTGAGCGTTGTTTTTTTCGGGATGCCTTGCACATCCATTCAGATGCGTAACAAGGACAATGGCGAGAAGCCGCATAGGAATATAAGACAGAGCCTTATGCTGGCCGAATAAGGTCGTCATCTGCATAAATCTGTGTACCTCATTCCTGGATACCCGTCAGGGCCAACTGCTGCATATAGCGCTGAATGATACACCGGAAAACACAAGAACCAACACTGTAACGACCGGATCATCCGAAGAGAAACATTCAGACATAAAAAAACCTGACACACAGGTCAGGTTCCAGAACAGGGATAAATTTTTTGCTAGTGGGTATTTTGCGCGAGTGTTTCCGGAACCATAAACTGGTGAACAGGCTTGATCAACTGGCTTAACCAGGAGCCGCCTCTCGAATCCTCGGCCAGCGCCACAATGATATATTTGTGACCCCTCGCTTCAACAATCGCACTGTCGGCATGCCATTTTTTCCAGGAACCTGATTTACGATAGATCTTTGCATCGGGGAACTCGGCAAGTCCCTTAACGAACTTGTGATTAATGCCGGGGTTGCCCAGCATACCCTTCATTTCTGCAGAAAGTTTCGGGTTGCACAATCGCCCTGTTTCAAGCAAGTAGTAAAAACGTGCTGCCTGCATCGGAGTGGCGCCGTGCGAAAGATGATGTAGCGGGTCGCGCTTGTAGGCAGAAGAACTTCCGTACTCCTTTCCTACCCAGAGTCCACCATTCACTGCCGGGTCATACATGTGGTACAAATCGGACTGCAGTATTTCCAGCAGTCGATCCTTACCAACATGATTCAGCATACGGGTAGCATCAGCATTTGAGGAATTGCGAATCATTCGGGTCAGTGAATCACGCGTATCTTCATCCAGTTCCATATTGCCGTGTTCAATTTCTACAAAAGCACCCATCAGGATGGCAATCTTCGGAAGGCTGGCGGCATAGAGCATGGTGTCGCCATTGACAGAAGCTACGCGAGGTTCTTCAAGGTCGGTAATATCAACGATCGTCACGCCCAGTGTGTGGTTGCGTGCTGCCTCATCGAGACCCAGTTTTTTCAAGGTACTCTCAAGCTGCTTTTGCAGACTGACATCGTAGCTGTCCCAGAGAGACGGGAAACCGCCGTCGCCGTCAGCCAGTGTTTGTGCACTGCCAACAACTCCGAGGAAGACGAAAATGATTAGGTATAAATTGCGCATATGGCGGAGTATCCTATCAGAAATCAGTCTCTTATCAAAATATTACTTAACATTAATATCAATGAAGTTAATAGCAAACAAATGGCGTCCGGATATTACCCATCTACTCGACGCCCTTCGTACCATGTTGAATATGTTAAAAATAAAATACCATTTAATGCGTCACCAACAACCATTGTCGCTCCAGCCTGAACCCGCCGTACTGATGGTGTCAATTAATTGTCTCAAGAAACTGCTATCAATTGTAGTGGTTCAATGCAGGACTATCGGCCGAACAATCCGGTTTCTTGAGCACTGCCGTCAACTTTCTATCTCCCATAGCTGATGGAAAAGAACAGCAAACGCATCGATGCCATTGCACTGATTTTCGCGCTGGTTGCTGCAACCACCATGATTGCGCAACAGGTTGCTGGCAAGGCAATACGCGATGCGCTGTTTCTTTCCAACTTTGATGTCACCAATTTGCCCAAGGTGGTCATTGCCGCCGCCATTGCCTCGATAGTCGGCGTATTGATCATGTCACGACTGCTGTCCCTCATCAGTCCGATCAAACTAATACCGGCTGCCTTCGGACTGAGTTCACTGATGTATATAGGGGAGTGGCTGCTGCTCGACTATCGGCCTGACATAACCTCCATCATCCTGTATTTACACATGGCAATTTTCGGCGCCATCCTGATTAGCGGGTTCTGGTCCATTATCAATGAACGTTTTGACCCGCATTCTGCAAAACAAAGAGTTGCACGTATAGCAGCGGCTGCCGCGCTGGGCGGAGTGCTCGGGGGGATACTGGCCTCCGAGGTTGCGAAGTCCATGGATGTCCGTACCGTACTGCTGTTCCTCAGTGGCCTGCATTTCATCTGCATGATAACGGTCCGCTGTATTGGTGCACCGACGCGTGCGATGCCGGTCGACAATGCTGTGAGAGCACGATCTGCCTTTACTGTTATTTCCCAGACACATTACCTGCAATGGATGGCCGCACTAATGGTGCTGGTAGCCGTTATGGCCGCACTGATCGACTACGCGTTCAAGTCGGAAGCAGCGGCACATTTTAAAGACAGCGAGTCCCTGGTCGCTTTTTTCGGCTCTTTCTATGCAGCGGTCGGTGTGATCGGTTTTATACTGCAGAGCCTGCTGGGGCGTCGCATTCTGCAGCGCTACGGAATTGGCATGACCATCGCGATACTGCCATTCGCAATAGCTTTCTTCGGCGTCATAGGCGTGATTTTTACGCACCTGTGGACCATGGTGACACTGCGTGGCGGCCAGGCCATCTTTGCCAATTCCTTATTCCGTTCTGCATTTGAACTCCTTTATACCCCGTTACCACCGCACAAGAAGCGTCCCACGAAAACCATTATCGATGTCGCCAGTGATCGACTGGGTGATCTTATTGGTAGTGGACTGCTGCTGTTACTGCTGTTTATCATACCCAATCTGCCAACAGCTGTGGTTGCAAGCTGCGCAGTCATTGTCGCCTCGCTTGCGTTGTTTGTTGTCGTGCGCCTTAATCGTGGTTATATAAACCAGCTGGCCAGAAGCCTGCGTAAAGGTGTTGTACGCATTGATGAAGAGGACATTATTGATGCGACTACACAGGAAATCCTGGCAGAAACCAGCGCCTGGTCAGAACGCCAATTTCTGCAGTCCAAGATTGATGCGCTGGAACACCTCGATGAGCAGGGAAATACTGATGAAGATGCAAGCACAAGCATCACAGATGAAGCAAACAGCATGGCGCTCATTGTCAGCGACCTGACATCGGGCGATACCGGACGCATACGCAGGGCACTGGGGGATCCTGATCTGGATGTCAGCGTAACGCACTACATGATCCCGCTGCTCGCAAATAACGAGGTCACACTGGAAGCGCGTTCAGAACTTCGCTGGCTGGTTACCCGCGTACCGGGACAGCTGACCGATGCACTGCTTAACCCCGACCTGCCACTGCTGGTACGCCAGCGCCTGCCAGGGGTACTGGAAGCCAGCCACAGTCCTCGATCGATTGCAGGCCTGCTGCTCGGGATGGGAGATGAAACCTTCAACGTTCGCTATAGCTGTGCCCGGGTACTGGCACGTATGCGGCAGAGGAACCCGCATCTCGTCATTCCAAGGCAGCAGGTATATGACGCTATCAGTAACGAGTTGAAGGTTAGCCCTGAGGAATGGGAGGGGCGGGATATGGAATTAAAAATGGACTATGCCAGTGATGAAGAAGATGTGAATCCGCAATTCAATCGCGGACTGGAACATGTATTCACCTTGCTGGCCCTGACACTGGACCCGGATGCAGTACGCCTGTCAATGCAGGCCGCCTTCAGCAAGGATTTAAACCTGCGCGGCACCGCACTTGAATACCTCGAAAACGTGTTACCAAACTACCTGTACAACGAACTGTTGACGCATCTCGGTGAAGACCCGCAAAGTGGCAAGAGCACACGCACTCTGGGTGATATCGTCAATGAGCTCAAGTCTGTGGTGCGTGCAGGGAAACAGTAAGCCGGGAAATCCCGACGCGTACGCTTCGCTGTATCCGTCCTACATGGCTTCTTCTGTTGCCGGTAGACGACCTGGCATTGGTTCAGTCACTGCTTTAACCGCTGGGTGTGCCTTTTCGATCATCCTGTGTATACGCATGCCAAAAGTCTGGTGTTCAACGGCGGAATTGACC
>JAQBDO010000154.1:0-3014 GCA_032124375.1 Gammaproteobacteria bacterium | reverse complement strand
CAGCAGCGGCGAGTTTCAGTACGAGGTCGGCAACACCATCCGGTTTTTTATCGGCGATATAGCCCTTGGCCGGGCTGTCAGGGGGAAAGCGGTTATCACCCCGCTGGACCTGGTGGTGGATGGCGCAACCGACACACCTGCGGTTATCAATATCGCGCGACTGCTGCAGTCGCTTGACTCGGACCCGGGAGACGGGGTCATCACCATACCCGCCGCAGTGCGGGCGGCAGCGGCGCGGTCGAACGCGGCGCTGTCCTCAGCTATCGAATTTCTGGATTTTTCCGATGCTACTGCCTTTGTCAACGTAGCGAGCCAGCTGGTGGCAGTATTGACCCGCGACTACCCGTTCACTGCTGTGCTGGTTGATGCGGACAATGCGCGAGCCCACATGATCAGGTCGATTGACAAGGCAACAAATAGCGGACAGACCGCGTTTTCTGGAACACCGGCTGGCAATTGATGGCGGTCATAGTGGTCTCGGCAACAAACACCCTAACGCTGTTTCTCCACTGTTCCCGTGACTGACGAAAACAAACAGCCGAATCATTTGAAACAGCGCGATTCGGTGCGGTCTATTGGTTATATCCCGGTAGCCGCCGCCAGAACCAAAGGGGTATCCCGGACTGTCCCCCATTTCACGCAACAGCCTGAAATAGTCTGTTCATAGAATAACCAGACGAGCTCCTTCGAGGATGTCTTTTTTGTTTCCTGTACATCAATCTGGTGCAAGTTATCCGTTCTGGCACCGACATTGTGCAGCATCGGTGCTGTATCTGTTCGAGCGCTTACAAAATAATAATAATCATTTCATGCGATTGTAACAGTTTCACCCTGTCATCATGAGGTGGCGCGTATCTTGCGATTGGGGGCTGTTAGTAAAAACCTGCATCACCAGTTAGTAGCAAGTCCGTGTCGACAAACATGGAGAAATACACATGATAGACATGACGTTTGAAAGTTCTATGGCCATGCTCTGGTTCTGCGCCATAGCCGCGATACTGATTTGCGGCATCATCCTGCTGACGTATCTGATAGTGAGCTGATTCGCCCAACACTTCCTGCCCCGCGGGCGCGGGAATAATTAGGGACAGATCCCGTTTTCTGCCAGGGCAGTCAATACGGACGACGTGACGCTCCTCTGTGCTTTTATTTACCCAGGCTAAATCCAGTATAGTTACTCCGGCTTTGCAAAACAGGTCATAGGTTAAACTGGGGGCTCCTGCGGTTTTAGCTAATGAATGTATGAATCAAATTCCTTTCAGTAATCGATACGTGGCACTTGGAGAAAAGTTTTACGTAAAGACCCGGCCAGCACCGGTATCCAGTCCGACATTGATTAAATTCAATGAGGCCCTTGCGGAAGGTATGGGGTTCTCTGTGAGCGGTCTGAGCACTCGTGATGGTGCAGCACTGTTTGCGGGCAATCTGGTACCCGGGGCTGCTGAGCCGTTGGCAATGGCATACGCCGGTCACCAGTTTGGTAACTTTGTACCGCAACTGGGTGACGGCCGTGCAATTTTATTGGGTGACCTGGTGACGCCTGACGGTGTTTGCTGTGATGTCCATTTAAAAGGCAGCGGCCGCACGTTTTATTCACGCAATGGCGATGGCCGCGCTGCGTTGGGGCCGGTGTTGCGTGAGTATCTGGTCAGTGAGGCAATGGCCAGGCTGGGGGTGCCGACGACGCGGGCACTGGCGGCTGTGACGACCGGCGAGGAGGTTGCGCGCGAGCGCTTGCTGCCCGGTGGAATTATTACGCGTGTTGCCTCGAGTTTTGTTCGCGTCGGCACCTTCCAGTATTTTTCTGCCAGGGGAGATCTGGAGTCGCTGACGAAGCTGGCGGATTATGTCATCGAGCGCAACTATCCGCAGGCGCGTGAGCTGGCTCAACCCTATGTGGCGCTGTTGCAAGCCGTTGTGGATAGTCAGGCAGTATTGATTGCCCGGTGGATGCAATCGGGTTTTATTCATGGCGTGATGAATACAGATAACATGTCAATCGCCGGAGAAACGATTGATTACGGGCCGTGTGCGTTTATGGATGCCTATGATCATGATCGCGTCTACAGCTCCATTGATCGGCACGGGCGTTACGCCTATAACAACCAACCTGCTATTGGTTTGTGGAATCTGACGCGGCTGGCAGAAACACTCTTGCCATTGCTGGCGGAGGACCCCGATGTGGCGGTTGAGACTGCGCGGGCGGTTCTGGGAACCTATGCTGCGACCTATCAGCATGAATGGTTGGCGGCAATGCGAGCCAAGTGTGGTTTAACCCCGGTTGCAGACGAGTCAACATTGGCCGGTGATAAAAATCTGATTGAGGCCCTGTTCGATACGATGGCAGCAAACAACGCAGATTTTACACTGGTGTTTTTTTATTTATCGCAGATAACTGCAGCGCCATCAGCACGAGACAGTGCGTTGCGGGAGTTGTTTGACGAGCCTGCAGCGTTTGATGTCTGGGCAGATAAATGGCGTGCGCGTCTTGGCATGGAGATAATCAGCGATGAACAGCGACAGGCACGCATGCAAGCAGTCAATCCGGTGTATATTCCTCGAAACCACCAGATAGAAGCGGCGATCAGGGCAGCAGAAGATCATGGCGATCTTTCTGTGTTCCATGATCTGCATGACGTGTTGCAAAGCCCGTTTTCACGTCAGCAAGGTAACGATCGGTATATGCTGCCACCGGAACCGGATGAAGTGGTCAAACAGACATTTTGCGGGACCTAGTAGTCCATCAATCTGTTAATTTAGGATAAAGACGCTTCAACTTGATGCGGGCGTCCTCGGTAGTAAAGCGCCAGTCTGCAGGCCACGTCTTCTGATTGCGATCCTCGACCCAGGATGCTATTTCTGTTGTGACTGTTTGCATATCAGGTAATCGCCTTGCCAGACATTGACGCCCCAACACACTGAACTCGCATTCCGCCATGTTTAGCCAGCTGCCATGCTTGGGGGTATAAACGAACTCCAGTTTATCCAACAAGGCTCTCGCCATTTTTGGCGGG
>JAQBDO010000153.1:0-3386 GCA_032124375.1 Gammaproteobacteria bacterium | reverse complement strand
GCCCAAACACGACCGGATCAGTGTAGAGCCTGGCCACTACAGGGTAGGCGGCAAGGCACCCGCTGCCTGCGACAATGAATAGCCGGCTCAACAGGCCACGCTCGGCCCCTATGCAATCGCGCGCGACCCCGTGAGTAACAGCGAATTTCTTGCCTTTATGGAAGACGGTGGCTACACCGGTAAGTCACACTGGGATGAGGCTGGCTGGCAGTGGCTACAACAGCATCCAACCGACAAACCGGAACACTGGCGCCGTGACCGAGAAGGACACTGGTACGGCATTGGCGTACGCGGCGCCTATGAACTTGACGGCTCGAATGCCGTGCACGGCATATCGCAGCATGAAGCCAGCGCCTACGCCAGCTGGGCCGGTGGTCGCCTGCCACACGAACATCAGTGGGAAGTCGCCTGCCGTTTACAATTGCTGCAACAGACCGGCCGCGTCTGGGAATGGTGCCACAACACGTTCTATCCCTACGCAGGGTTTCAAGCCTTCCCCTGCAAGGAATACTCGCAACCCTGGTTTGACAACAACCATTACAGCTTGCGTGGCGGCAGCCTGCATACCCGCCCGGCCATCAAGCGAGCCAGCTTCAGAAATTTTTACACCCCGGAAAAACGGCATGTCTTTGCCGGACTCCGGCTGGTGTACTGAAAGACACAGAACTACTGCTACCAGCCACCTATGTATAATGCCTGCATGACCGAGCCCGACCACAACGCATCATCTTCACAAGGCATTGGCAGAGGCATGGTGATTGCTGCGTGGATACTCCTGCTGGTACTGCTGACCCTGTTTTTTAACAGGCAACTGGACAGGCAAACCAATCCCAACCAGCAACTTGCCACCCACCTGACAGACGGTGTTCCCGAGGTACAACTGCAACGCAACCGCTTTGGCCACTATGTCGCAACCGGCACCATTAACGGACAAGCGGTAGAGTTCATGCTCGACACGGGGGCAACAGATGTTTCCATCCCGGCAACGATTGCCGAACGGCTGGGACTGCAACGCGGCCAGGCCACCAGCTACCGTACAGCCAATGGCACCATTACCGCGTGGCAAACCGTTGCTGCAGAGATACAGCTCGGTCCGCTGCGCCTCGGACCGGTGCGCGCCAGCATCAATCCACACGACAACAGTAATGCCGTACTGCTGGGTATGAGTTTTCTGAAGCAACTGGACTTTAGCCAGCAAGGCAATACACTGACCCTGAAATATCCAGACCGGGAACCCGCACAATGAATTTCATCCAGCAATTGACCCACTGGAGCGGCCAGCTCTCCGGCCTGCTATGGGGCAACCCGCTGACACTGGTTATATTGCTGGGCACCGGACTGTACCTGACTATTCGCCTGGGACTGATACAGGTACGCGGTTTTACACATGCCGCCGCCTTGATTTCAGGGAAGTATGACCGCAAGGATGACAGCGGTGAGGTAACACACTTCCAGGCATTGGCCACCGCGCTCTCAGCCACCATTGGCACCGGCAACATTGCCGGAGTCGCGACTGCCATCACCCTGGGCGGTCCGGGCGCCCTCTTCTGGATGTGGCTGACCGCCTTTTTCGGCATGGCTACCAAGTTCACCGAATGCACCCTGGCACTGAGGTTTCGCGAGATATCGCCGGATGGCAAAGTTGCTGGCGGCCCCATGTACACACTGTTGCACGGTTTGCACATGAAACGCACCGCTGCCCTGTTTGCCCTGTTCACGCTGGTTGCCTCGTTTGGTATTGGCAACATGGTGCAGGCCAATTCAGTCGTGGACGGCCTGGCCTATGTGTACCCGCTGGTGGATGAATATAACTGGTTCGTCGGGTGCATACTTGCCGTGATGGTTGGACTGGTTATTCTTGGTGGCCTGCAACGTATCGCACATGTCGCCAGCGCCATTGTCCCCTTCATGGCTGCTACCTATATCATTGCCGCATTAATCGTGCTGCTTATCCATGCCAGCGAAATTCCCGCCGCCTTCACCACCATTTTCGACATGGCACTGAACCCGTGGTCTGTCGGTGGCGCAGCTGTTGGCGAGGCCATCCGCTGGGGTGTGGCACGCGGTCTGTTTTCCAATGAGGCAGGCCTGGGTTCCGCCCCCATGGCCCACGCTGCAGCCCGCACCAACGAACCGGTACGCGAGGGGCTGGTTGCCATGCTGGGTCCATTCATTGATACCATCGTGATCTGTACCATGACCGGCCTGGTGATTATCGCCACCGGGACATGGCAGGAAAGCAGCGCAGCACTCACGGGAGCTGCCCTGACCGCACACGCCTTCAAAGGTACGCTTGGAGGGGCTGGCGAATTGATTGTCGGTATCAGCCTGGCGCTGTTTGCCTATTCCACCATCATTGCCTGGTCATATTATGGTGACCGCTCGGCCTACTATCTGTTTGGTGAACGGGCCGTGCTGCCCTACCGGATTATATACACGCTACTGGTGGTAGTGGGTGCCGCCGTGCCGTTGCAACTGGTCTGGAATATCGCTGACATTACCAACATACTCATGGCCCTGCCCAACCTGCTTGGACTGATGTTGCTGGCCGGGCTGGTGAGCAAACTGAAGAACGATTACATGTCCCGGCTGCATACAGAATCCGAACGGACCTGATCAAATGTTCTTTCAGCAGCACTACTGGCATGGACACGAATGGCACTTATTTAAGAGGATCTTTGCGATCTTTGTCACATTGCCGGGTTACGCTACGCTAACCCGATAATCCACTTATACTCAACAGGAAACCCGTCATGACAGAAGTAACTACTGACTCCGGTCTGCGCTATACCGAGATAAAAACAGGCTCTGGCGACACGGCCACCGGCAGGGGACAAACTGCCATTGTCCACTACACCGGCTGGCTTGAAGACAACACCAAGTTTGACTCCAGCCGTGACCGCAACGAACCGTTCAGTTTCCCGATGGAATGCGGTTATGTCATTCCTGGCTGGGATGAAGGCGTAAAGGGCATGCAGGTCGGCGGTGTTCGAAGACTGGTGGTTCCAGCCGAGCTGGCATACGGTGCTGCCGGTGCCGGTGGTCTCATTCCACCGAATGCCACGCTGGTCTTTGAAATCGAGTTACTGGAACTCTCCATCTGAATGTTACTGGACGTGCTCGAGGAAGCCATGCTGCACACGGTACGTGCAGCACTGAGTGAAGATATCGGCAAGGGTGATATCACCGCAGCACTGATACCCCGGGAGCAGGCGGCTAATGCCGTCGTCATTTGCCGGGAAAATGCAGTGGTTTGCGGTCAGGCCTGGTTTAATGCCGTGTTTGCCGAACTGGATAGCCGCATAACGGTACACTGGCTGGTCCGTGACGGTGACACGATTGAGGACAAACAAACGCTCTGTACACTTACCGGTCCTGCCAGACCA
>JAQBDO010000152.1:0-3729 GCA_032124375.1 Gammaproteobacteria bacterium | reverse complement strand
GCACGTGCAAGCAGGGTTTTTGATTCCCTCTCCCTGTCCCTCTCCCGGAGGGAGAGGGTACCCTTCGCTTGCGGATCGTCCATGACCCTCCTCCCTTGTGTTAAATAGAACCGACGTAAATAGTCGTCGAAAGCCATGACGACATCAGACACAAAAACATGTTCTATATCAATAAGTTATACACCTATAACATCTTCAGTTGCCCACGAATTATTCTAACGAGGCATGATTATAAACTTCGCACCCGCCGTGCCGGTTCGGGCAACACTGGTTTAGAGCCTACCAGTTCACCCGGTTCCCGGCATGTAAATCTTTTGTAAATCCCCCGCCGCAGGTTTTACCAAAGCCTGTCTACAACCACAGCGCCTGCTCGTCCAGACTGGATTCACATTCAGAGCAACCCGCAGGAGCTAACAACCATGGCACTAATCACACGCGTCTCACGACTGTTCCAGGCCGATTTCCACGCGGTACTCGACCGCATCGAGGAACCCGAGGTGCTGCTGCGGCAGGCAGTCCGCGAGATGGAAGAGGCACTGGCCCGCGACGAGCAACACAGCAGGGTGTTGCAGCATGAACAACGACAGTTCATTACCCGCGAGACCGAACTCGAACAGTCACTGCATGAAATTGAAGAGCAACTCGACACCTGTTTTGAAGCCGGCAATGACGACCTGGCCCGCGCTTGGGTGAAGCGCAGGCTGGAGGCACAACGCTTTGGTAAAAATATTGCCCGCAAACGCGCTGCGCTAAAGGAAACGCTTGATGATCTCAGCACACGGGTCAGGGAAAACCGGGCGCGCCTGGAAAGCATGCGGCAGAAGGCCGAACTGCTGGCCGGGGAAAGCGCCTGCGCCCTGCCCGCGGACAACTGGGACATCCCCGACATCAGCGTCCGCGACGAGGATGTGGAAGTGGCCTTTCTGCGTGAAAAACAGCACCGGAGCCGGTCATGAAACAGCCCACATTCCTTGATGGCGCCGGCGTCGCGCTTGCCCTCAGCCTGGCCGGTGGTGTGTTGTACACCGCCCTGAACACGGTGTTGCCCGCTGTCCCGGTGCTGCGCCTGCTGATCGCCGGCATCAGTCTCGCCTATGTTGTCTATCTACTGAGCCGCAGCCCTGACCGTGTTGGCCGGGTCACGGCCGCCGCGGCCTGGCTACTGGTTGCGGGCGTGCTCTGGTTCACGCACCCGCCCCTGTTGCTCTACGTGTGCATACACCTGGGCGCCATCTGGCTGATCCGCTCGCTGTACTTTTATTCCAGTGCGTTGTCTGCGCTCGCCGACCTCGGACTGAACGGCCTGGGCCTGTCCGCGGCCGTCTGGGCAGTCACGCGTACCGGCAGCATGCTGCTCGGCATCTGGTGCTTCCTGCTGGTACAGGCGCTGTTTGTCTTCATCCCGAAAAGCCTCCAGCGCAAACCCGGTGCAACGCAGGCCGGTCACGAAAGCGCAGACCGCTTTCAACACGCCTACCGCGTCGCAGAAACCGCGGTACGCAAACTCTCATCCAACCATTGAATCCTGCAGGAGATACTCACATGAAATCAAAACTCATCGCACTGGCATTATTTGGCTTTACCGCGGCTACCGTTGCCTTGCTACCGGTCTACCGGAGTGTCGGGGGCATTAGCCCCAGCGACCCGCCCTTTGTCAATCCGGTGGCCAATGAACAGTCCCGCATTGACGTCGTATTCGTGCTGGATACCACCGGCAGCATGAGTGGCCTGATCCAGGCCGCCAGGGAAAAAATCTGGTCCATCGCCACCACCATGGCCTCGGCGCAATCCGCACCCGAAATCAGGGTGGGGCTGGTCGCCTACCGCGACCGCGGTGATGCCTATGTCACCCGGGTGGTGGATCTCTCCAGTGACCTGGATTCCATGTACGCCACCCTGATGGATTTTCAGGCCGACGGCGGCGGTGACGGACCGGAAAGCGTGAATGAGGCGCTCTATGACGCCATCCACAAGGTATCCTGGAGCCAGCAGGCCGGGACCTACAAGGTGGTATTCCTGGTCGGTGACGCACCGCCGCATATGGATTACCAGGACGACGTCAAATACCCCGCCACGCTCAGCGCGGCAAAAGAGAAAGGCATTGTGGTGAACGCCATCCAGAGTGGCGAGGTGAGCGACACCACCCCTGCCTGGCAACGGATTGCCGCACTGGGTGCCGGCCATTACTTCCAGGTGGGACAGACCGGCAACGCCGTGGCGATCACCACCCCCTTTGACGAGAAAATCGCTGCGTTGTCTGAAAAGATGGATGACACACGCCTGTACTACGGCACCGGGGAGGAGAAAGAAAAACAGCGCCGCAAGATGGCAGCCACCGACAAACTGCATGCCGCCTCATCGATCGAGTCCCGTGCCCGACGGGCAACGTTCAATGCCTCGGAAAGCGGTGCCGCCAACTTCCTCGGCGAGGGTGAACTGGTGGATGAAGTAAGCAGTGGTCGTGTCGACCTCTCCAGTATCGACAAGGACAAGTTACCGGAACCCATGCAGGCCATGGCCCCGGCAGAACGGGCGGCAGTCATCAGCGAAACAGCCGGGCGCCGTAACGAGCTCAGGCGCCAGATCAGTGAACTGACCGAGCAACGCGCGGCTTACCTGGACAGGAAAGTGGAGGATGCCGGCGGTGCCAGGGACTCTCTGGATGACCAGATCTACCGCGCCGTGCGCGAGCAGGCCGGCAAACTGGGCATATCCTACGAAGCCGACGCGCCGGCTTACTGAGCTGTTACTACCCACGGCCCGGTAGCCATACCGGGCCGTATTATTTCTTTACCTGTATCTGGTAATTGGCGGGAAACCGGGGGGAGGTTCAGATACATTAATTATCATAATATTCCAGAAAAATGTATCCGGCCCCTTTTTACTCTTGGCGACCGCATTAGTTGTTATTCGATCTTGATGTATGCGTAGCCTTTGGTCTGCAGTTCCGCGATGCGCACCACACCTGACGGCACCAGTTACACTCCCTTGTAGAGGGCACCCTCGGGCAGCCCGATGCCGCTGCGGGTAATGTCGCAAAGCTCCAGCTTGACGCCCTGCACACTATTCAGTGCACTGAGCCTGCCATGGAGATTGTCGCGACGTTCATCCAGTGCGGCATCACTGCTGAAGGGCGTGTCCTTGAGCTTGTCATTGGTCAGGAAGCGTATGCCGTGGGCAACGAACACGATCCTGACATCGTAATCGACCAGTTCGTTCTGGTAGAAGGTGACCATGTTGTTGATGCTGGTCAGCATGGCGCTGAAACGGCGCGGGTCCGCAAAGTCGGCATGGTAAACCACCTTCACAGCCGCGTCTGAATCACCCGTGTCGTCCTGGGCAATAAGCGACTGGGCCGGCCAAGCCAGGACAACCGCGAGTATCAGAAGTCTGAAGACATTAAGGGTATGACTGAGCATGGCAATCTCCTGCGGCTGGTATTCCGGTGAACGGCCTGTATTGACAGTCTAGGAGATATCCGGCAAAAAAGTGAGGCAAAATCAAAAACACCCTGCAGGAACGACGAGGACGCGGGTTAAGTGGGCGGAAGGATTAGGGTTTAATATCCCCGTCCCCCTTACCGTACGCTCCCAACACCTCGTTTATAAAAACTTCAAGCCCCCGAACATAGCTATCCCCGCTCACCATAAAGCCGTCGTTGTGGCCACCGCGCAGTTCCAGAAACTGCTTCGGTTCACTGGCTGCCTCAAACAGGTGCTCGCCGTTGGA
>JAQBDO010000151.1:0-3888 GCA_032124375.1 Gammaproteobacteria bacterium | reverse complement strand
CAGGAACCATGCGCCAACCGGACCGTAACCGTCTTTAAAACGGGTTGGTACGAAACGGTTTTCCATGAGTGTCATTTCAGCGCCGGCTTCAGCAGCCATTGCATAGGTAGAACCGGCATTCCAGACCGGGTACCAGGCACGACCGGTGCCTTCACCCACTGAACGCGGGCGGAAGATGTTCACACAACCACCGGCGGCCAGCAGGATAGCCTTGGCCTTGTAGACAACAACCTTGTCTTCGCGAGTAGAGAAGCCAACAGCGCCGGCAATACGGTTGGGATCGTTCTTGTCGTTAACCAGCTTGACGATAAAGAGACGTTCCGTGATGTTGTCGGTACCCAGCGCCTTCTTGGCCGCCTCGGCAACAATCCACTTGTAGGATTCACCGTTAATCATGATCTGCCACTTGCCTGAACGCACCGGCTTGCCGCCGTCTTTCAGCGGTGTCATACCCTTGGAACCGTCAAAACGCTCACCGTTCTCGTCGGTCTTCCAGATAGGCAGACCCCATTCCTCGAACAGATGGACAGATTCGTCGACGTGGCGGCCAACGTCATAAGCCAGATCGTCACGGGTGATACCCATCAGGTCATTGGAGACCATGCGGGTGTAATCAGCCGGGTCCTGATTGGGACCGATGTAAGTGTTAATAGCTGACAGACCCATGGCCACAGCACCTGAACGGTCCATGGCGGCCTTGTCTACCAGCCTGATTTTAAGATCGGTACCTTCTGCCCAGCGCATCACTTCATAAGCAGCGCCGCAACAGGCCATACCACCGCCGATCAGAAGAATATCAACTTCTTCTTCGACGACTTCCGGGTTTCCAAATTCACCTGCCATGTCAATATCCTCTTAAGCTTGAATTTATGTGTAACGGTCGAATCAGACCCTGACCAGTTCGCTTGGGTCACCTGCACGGTAGCCGTTGCACTGTACGAAAAAGCCATTGTCTTCAATCTTGGACATATCGGCCTGCGGCTTGCCACCGTACGGATCGATGGAACCTTCCGGTGTCGTACGAATCGGGAACTTGAAGCGCTTCAGGGTGCCGTTACGGAACTTGATGGTCCACATGATGGAATCGGATCCACGCAATGGCTGCACCGAACCGCCCAGCGGTACGATATCCGCATAGTGACGGACTTCAATAGCCTGCTGCGGACAAATCTTTACGCAGGAATAACACTCCCAGCACTGCTCGGGTTCCTGGTTGTAAGCTCTCATGGCATGGCCGGTTACTGAACCGTCCTTGTCGAGGGTCATAAGGTCGTGCGGGCAGATGTACATGCAAGCAGTCTTATCCTGACCCTTGCAGCCGTCGCACTTATCGGTACGTACAAATGTTGGCATGTTATTTCTCCATCTTCTATTAAAAGATTGTTGCAGTTTTATACTCCCCTGCCCCATACCGGCAGCAGCGGCCTCCAGAGTCGTACTATTTTGCGGAATGTCCGCTCATCTTGATCTCGACCTTGTCCTCATCCTTGATGCTGCCGTAGTAGTCGCGCAGGATGGTGAGTACTTCCGGACGGGAGAACTTGTCGGAAACCTCTTCACCTTCAGACAACGCCTTGCGCAACTTGGTACCAGACAGCAGGATGCGGTCACTGCCTTCATGCGGGCAAGTCTTCATGGAAGCCATGCCATCGCACTTGTTGCACCAGAAGGTCCAGTCGATCTTCAGCGGCAGGGTTTCCAGCGCACCGACCGGGATCTCGTCGAAGATGTGGTGCGCGTCGAACGGGCCGTAATAATCACCGACACCGGCATGGTCACGACCCACGATCTGGTGGGAGCAACCATAGTTCTGGCGGAACACGGCGTGCAGCAGCGCTTCACGCGGGCCCGCATAACGCATGTCCAGCGGGTAACCGGCCTGGATCACGGTGTTGTCGGCAAAGTACTTGTCAATCAGTGTGCCAATGGCGTTGCTGCGCACGTCAGCCGGAATATCGCCGGGCTTGAGCTTGCCGAGCAGCGAGTGAATCAGCACACCGTCGAGTGTCTCAATGGCAATCTTGGCGAGGTATTCGTGCGAGCGGTGCATCGGATTGCGGGTCTGGAAACAGGCGATCTGGTTCCAGCCACGTTTTTGGAATTCTGCGCGGGTCTGCGCGGGAGTCATGAACTGGTCGCCGTAGGCTTCCGGGAAACCACCCTGTGACAGCACCCTGATCGGGCCAGCGAGATTCACTTCACCCTGCTCCATCACCATCTTCACACCCGGGTGCTCTGTATCGGTGGTCTTGTAGACCATCATGCACTCGTGTGCTTTATCAATACTGTACTTCTCGGTCACCGTCATGGTGGCCAGAATCTCGCCCGACTCGGAATCAACCAGCGCGACATCATCTCCATCCCTGATCGCCTTGGCACTGACTTCGTCAGTTGACAGGGTGATCGGGATCGGCCAGAACAGGCCGTTTGCCATCTTCATGCCATCACAGACACCCGCCCAGTCGGCGTGGGTCATGAATCCATCCAGCGGAGTAAAACCGCCAATGCCCAGCATAATGATGTCGCCGGACTCACGGGATGAAACGCTGATTTTTTCAAGGCCTGCTGCACGCGCCAGTTCGGCAGCCAGTGCGTTGCCTTCGAGCAGCAACGGTTTCAGTTCGCCGTTGCCGTGTGGCTTAACTAATGTGGACATGAGACTCCTTAACAAGGTTGCTCGTTAAATTCTGCTGCCGTGCTGACTGCGCATTCTTAACTGCCTGAACGCATGCACGCCCCCCCACCGGTAGCGGGGTGGCATAAGATACCCCTTTGGACACATATTTCAAACCAGTAATATCTTGTCGCTAATAAACCCAGCTTATCCCTGATATATTTCCATTAAAATATCGTAGCTATATGATTTTATTATAAATAGATATCCACAGCCTACCTGAACGCCCTAATCTCATAGTGCTCATGCCCCAGTCGGGACAGGTTACTTATCCACAGCTTGTCCAACGGGCCTTCATTTAGACAAGCCCGGCCATTCTCGCACCAATGACCAGCAGCACCAGTGCGAACACGCGCTGCAGGGCAACACGCGGCAGGTGATGCGCCAGACGCGCACCCAGCGGTGCCATCGGCACACTCACCAGTACAATCGCCGCGACGGCCGGCCAATAAATAAAACCACTGTTGTAACCGGGCTGGAAAACCGCATCCAGACCGTTGATAACAAAACCAAGGGCTCCTGCAACGGCAATGGGCAAACCAATAGCCGCCGCCGTTCCCACAGCGATGCGAATATCCACCCGACTCCAGAGTAGAAACGACGTGGTCAGTGTGCCACCGCCAATACCGAGCAGCGCCGACACCAGTCCAATTACGCTACCGACCACACCCAAACCAATCGCTCCCGGTAACTGCCGGCGCGGCGAGGGCCTGGCTCCAAGCAGTAATTGCACCGCGACCAGCAACAAAAAAACGCCAAACACCCGCGCCATGACGGTACTGCTCAATTGCCTCGCCAGCCACGCACTCGCCAATGCACCCAGCAGTATCCCCGGCGCCATCGGCCGCACTACTGCCCAATAGACGCTGGCGCGCCGCTGGTGTGCCAGCAGGGAAGAAAGCGAGGTCGGGATAATCGTTGCCAGCGAGGTACCCACGGCATAGTGCATGACGGAATCGGCACTAAAGCCGTTCCGGGCAAATAACAGGGCCAGCGTCGGCACGACCACCAGCCCGCCACCAATACCCAGCAGCCCGGCCATTAAGCCGGCCAGTACGCCACTCATTAGATAGGCCAGTATTTCCATGGCGTGGGATTGTAGTTCAGTCAGGCACAGGTCAGCGCACATGCACTACGAAACCAACCCGCCCGATAGCTGCACAAAATAATGACCTGTCCCCTGCTGCCACTGCCCTGACAGGCAACATAATTCA
>JAQBDO010000150.1:0-2654 GCA_032124375.1 Gammaproteobacteria bacterium | reverse complement strand
TGGCGCAAAGTGCGTGGTGAATTCGCGTCATTTGAGGAACCGCACGTTTTTGTCAGCCAACGGGGTAAACCAATCGCCACCCGTACGATTCAGATGCGTATACATTACTGGGCAAAACGTCAGGGTATACCGCAAAACATTCACCCGCATTTATTGCGACACAGCTTCGCCAGCCATATGCTGGAGTCTTCCGGTGACCTGCGGGCAGTCCAGGAGTTGCTGGGCCATGCGGATATTTCAACCACCCAAATTTACACCCACCTCGATTTCCAGCACCTCGCGCAGGTCTATGACAGTGCGCACCCCAGGGCACGCAAATCGAAGTAGTTGCAGCAACGGACCTGGGCCGCGATTGCGGCGTATGATAAATCATCGCGGACGAGATCCGCTGCTGCACTGTTCAGATCAACGCACAACTCCTGTTTCTTCAAATAAAACCCCTTTAAATTCAGCCTGATTGCCCCCATCGTATGGTGTACAATCGAATGCCCTTTTTTGGAGACTCACTGTGAAACAGTTTCGTGGCACTACCATCCTGTCGGTACGGCGCAACAATGCCGTTGTCATTGGTGGCGATGGCCAGGTCACCATGGGTGATACCGTCATGAAGGGTAATGCCCGCAAGGTGCGCCGTCTCTATAACGACCGCGTGATTGCCGGTTTTGCCGGCGGCACCGCCGATGCATTTACCCTGTTCGAGCTGTTCGAGGGCAAACTGGAAGAACACCACGGCCAGCTGACGCGTGCCGCGGTCGAACTGGCCAAGGACTGGCGCAGCAACAAGATACTGCGCAACCTCGAGGCCCTGCTGGCGGTTGCCGACGCGGAAACTTCACTGATTATCAGTGGCAATGGTGATGTCATCGAACCGGAAAATTCGCTGATGGCGATCGGTTCCGGCGGACCCTACGCGCAGGCCGCCGCCCGCGCATTGCTTGAAAACAGCGAACTGGATGCCCGCACCATCACCGAGCGGGCGCTCGGGATTGCAGCGGATATCTGTATCTATACCAATCAGCAACGCACTATCGAAGAGCTGTCGTTTTAGTCTTATCGAACAACCTTTAAAATCAACCTAACCACAGGCTTTTTTCACTAACATTTACTATTTGACGCCAACATGTCTGAAATGACCCCCAGAGAAATCGTCCAGGAACTGGACAAGCACATCATCGGCCAGGATGCCGCCAAGCGCGCCGTTGCCATTGCCTTGCGCAATCGCTGGCGCCGTATGCAGGTGGATAACCCACTGCGCGCTGAAATCACCCCGAAGAACATCCTCATGATCGGCCCGACCGGTGTCGGCAAGACCGAGATTGCGCGACGGCTGGCACGACTGGCCAATGCACCCTTCATCAAGGTAGAAGCCACCAAATTTACCGAGGTCGGCTATGTCGGCCGCGACGTGGAATCCATCGTGCGCGACCTGGCGGATGCCGCCATAAAGCTGGCGCGCGAGACTGCCATGGACAAGGTCAGCCATCGGGCAGAAGATGCCGCCGAAGACCGCATTCTGGATGCCCTGTTACCGGCACCGAAAAGCATGGCCCCGGATGACGTCGGTAGTACTGGCTCGGAGACTCGCCAGAAATTTCGCAAGCGACTGCGTGAAGGCACGCTGGATGACAAGGAAATCGAGATTGAGGTGTCGGCAACGCCTGTCGGGGTAGAGATCATGGCCCCTCCCGGCATGGAAGAGATGACCAACCAGTTACAGGGCCTGTTCCAGAACATGGGTGGTAACCGCACCAGGACCCGCAAGTTGCGCATCAAGGATGCGCGCAAGCTGTTACGCGATGAAGAAGCTGCCAAGATGATCAATGAAGAAGATATCAAGCATGCGGCCCTGGAGAACGTCGAGCAAAATGGTATTGTTTTTATTGATGAAATTGACAAGGTAACACGGCGCGGCGATACCAACGGACCGGACGTGTCGCGCGAAGGCGTGCAGCGTGACCTGCTGCCGCTGGTGGAAGGCAGCACTGTTTCTACCAAACACGGCATGGTAAAGACCGACCATATCCTGTTTATTGCCTCCGGCGCCTTCCACATGTCAAAACCCTCGGACCTGATCCCGGAACTGCAGGGGCGACTGCCTATCCGCGTGGAACTGGACGCTCTGGGTGCCGATGAATTCAGGCGCATCCTCACGGAAACCGACGCCTCGCTAACGGAGCAGTACAGCGCACTCATGGCTACAGAAAACGTCACCCTGGAGTTTGCCGCCGACGGCATCGCACGGGTGGCAGAAATAGCCAGCCAGATTAACGCGCGCACCGAAAATATCGGCGCACGTCGACTGCATACCGTGCTGGAACGCCTGCTGGAAAAAATCTCGTTTGAGGCGACCGACAGTTCCGGCAGCACCCTGATCATTGATGCGGCCTACGTCGATGAGCACCTCGGCGCGCTGGTGCAGGATGAAGACCTGAGCCGGTATATACTGTGAGCATGGCCGCTACTTAATAAACATCCGGCAGGGGAAAACAAACACTGCCGGCAACTGACACTGAGCAACCCGGCTCTCACTGCATGATGTCCGGGCCATAACACAAACGAGCACACTATGACTGACGCACCCAAACCCACAGAACTCAACCTGCACCAGAAATCCTGGATACTTGAGATTTCTTACGCCGATGGCGAAAGATTCC
>JAQBDO010000149.1:0-8873 GCA_032124375.1 Gammaproteobacteria bacterium | reverse complement strand
CGTGAAGCCTGCTTCAGGGCCTTTGTTAACAACAACTGGTTCGGCGCAGTGATCTTTCTGGGGATTTTGTTCGATTACATGCTTGGCTGATGCCAGCCCCGGTGAATTTCTATCTTGTTGGGTACGTCGCTAACGCTCCTTTACCCAACCTACAGCTAATATTATTGTAGGTTGGGTAAATCGTAGCGTACCCAACAAGGTAACCGCGTCGTGAACGTGCAGTTGTTAACCGGCCCGCGCAATTACCCAAACTTCGACCCGGCTGGCGCCGGCCGTTTTAAGGGCCCGTGACAGCTCATTGGCGGTGTGGCCTGTCGTCATAACATCGTCAATGATGGCGACGTGTGCGGGTATCCGGTCACTGCAGACGGTGAAGGCATGACGTAAATTTAACCGGCGGGCATTGTGGCTGAGCAGGGATTGCGGTTCTGTTTTCCGGTTGCGCAGGCATAGCCGGTGCGTGGTTTTTATTTCCAGCGGGCCGGCAACTGCACGTGCCAGTTGCGTGGCCTGATTGAAGCCGCGTTGTTGTAGCCGCGAGCGGTGCAGTGGCACCGGAATCAGCAGTTCCGGCAGTGCGACCTCGCGTGCTGCCAGGCGGTTCGCCAGCAAGCCGGACAGCAACGGGCCGATGGCCAGTTCGCCGGAGAACTTCAGTCGTTTTATCAGGTAGTCAATCGGTGGTCGGTAATGAAACAGTGCCGTGGTGGCGTCAAATGCCGGTACCTGTTTCTGGCAGCGTCCGCATAGATCATCATCGCGGCTGGCCGACAGTGGCAGGCTGCAACAGCTGCAGACATGCGCCAGCCAGGGTGCTTCGCTGATACAGGGTTGGCAGAGTCCCGGCCCGGTTGCAGCGCTGCTGCCGCAGAGTCGGCAACGGACCGGAAACAGGGTGGTGAACAGCCGATCCAACTTGTAAACCATCTTGCTTCGCTCCGGTTGACAGAAAAAATGAACGGCTCCATAGTCACGCCTCTGGAAACCTCTGTGGCACAAGATTATGAGCAAGCAAACAGCCTGTCTGTCGGAAATGTCTGAAACCGAAGTGCGCCATGACTGGTCGCTTGCCGAGGTGAAGGTGATATTTGAGTTGCCTTTCAATGAGTTGCTGTTTCAGGCGCAGACTGTCCACCGGCAGAACTTCGACCCAAATGCGGTACAAATCAGTACCCTGTTGAGTATCAAGACGGGCGGTTGTCCGGAGGATTGCAAGTACTGTCCCCAGAGCGTGCATTACGACACCGGGCTGGAGCCCGAGCGCTTGATGGATATCGAGGCGGTGGTGACGGCCGCCAAACGCGCCAGGCAGGCGGGGGCATCACGCTTTTGCATGGGTGCCGCATGGCGTAACCCCAAGGGCAAGAATTTTGAACGGGTGCTGGAGATGGTCCAGCGGGTGCGTGCCGAGGGCCTGGAGACCTGCGCGACACTCGGGATGCTGGATGAGACACAGGCGGCTGAACTAAAGCGGGTTGGGCTGGATTATTACAATCACAACCTCGATACCTCGCCGGAATTCTATGGCGATATTATTACCACGCGTACTTACGATGACCGCTTGAAAACGCTGACCCATGTGCGTGATGCCGGCATCAATGTTTGTTGCGGCGGCATTGTCGGTATGGGTGAAAGCCGGGCGGACCGGGTGTCGATGTTGTGCGAACTGGCCAACCTGCCGGAACATCCGGGCAGTGTACCGATCAATCAGCTGGTAAAGGTGGAAGGTACGCCGATGGCTGAGCATACGGATATTGAAGCCCTTGAGTTTGTGCGCACCATTGCCACTGCACGTGTGCTGATGCCGGCTTCCTATGTGCGCCTGTCCGCCGGTCGTACCGAAATGACCGATGAAATGCAGGCGCTGTGTTTCTTTGCCGGCGCGAATTCCATTTTTTACGGTGAGAAGCTATTGACCACCGGTAACCCGGATACGGCACGGGATGACGCGCTGTTTGAAAAGCTCGGTTTGCATCCGGCGTAAATCAAGCTATCTGCAGGAGCGACTAGTAGTCGCGAATGATTTTTTATCAGGTGTATGTTCGCGGCTACAAGCCGCTGCTGCAAGATTTCGGATATGAAAGACCTCGCCAGACACCTGCAGCAACGCCGGCAACAGCAGTTGTACCGTTCACGACTGGTGGTCGAGACGCCGCAAGGTGTCACCGCGCGCATTGATGGCAGGGATTACCTGTCCTTCTGCAGTAACGATTACCTCGGACTGGCGAATCACCCGGATATTGTCGCTGCCTTTCACCGTGGGCTGGACGAGTACGGCGCAGGCAGTGGCGCCGCGCATCTGGTTACCGGACACAGCTGCGCCCATCATGCGCTTGAAGAAGAACTCGCTGCGTTTCTGCAGCGGCCACGGGTGCTGTTGTTTTCCACCGGTTACATGGCAAACCTGGGCGTGATGTCCGCCTTGCTGGGTCGAGGCGACCGTGTATTTTCCGATCATCTCAACCATGCGTCATTGCTGGACGGTGCCCGTTTGAGTGGCGCACGGCTGCTGCGTTATCGCCACAATGATGTCGATGATCTTGAGTCGCGTCTGGCAAGCGCGCCGGCCGGTGAATGGCTGGTGGCGACCGACGGCGTGTTCAGCATGGAGGGTGATATTGCGCCTTTGAGAGAGCTTGCCGACGTGGCGGCACAGCATGATGCCTGGCTGATGGTGGATGATGCGCATGGCCTGGGCGTGACGGGGCCGGGCGGGCGTGGCACGGTTGCGCAGGCCGGGCTCGATGCCACGCAGGTGCCGGTGTTGATGGGCACGCTGGGCAAGGCGGTTGGCACCTTTGGTGCGTTTGTCGCTGGCAGTGAAGCGCTGATCGAGACGCTGATACAGGAAGCACGAACCTATATATATACAACAGCGCCACCACCGGCACTGGCCAGCGCTACCCGTGTGGCGCTGCAACTGCTGCAGCAACAGGACTGGCGACGTGAACAATTACAGACGCTGGTAAAACGGTTTCGTCATGGTGCACGGCAACTGGGGCTGGAATTGTGTGATTCACATACACCGATTCAACCATTGATCACCGGCGCAGCAGCAGAGGCATTGCGGCTCAGCGAGGCGTTGCGTGAACAGGGCGTTCTGATTACGGCTATCCGTCCGCCGACCGTGGCAGACGGTATGTCACGACTGCGGATTACCTTTTCGGCAGCGCATACGGAACAACAGGTAGACCGGTTGCTGACTGCGCTTGAAACGGTCACGCTTGCCGGCAGCGGATAAGCCATGTCGCTGTACACGCAAACGTCCGGCAGCGGCCCCGAACTGCTATTGATCCATGGCTGGAGTCTGCATGCTGGTATCTGGGACCGGCTGCTGCCGTTACTGAAACCGCATTTCCGTGTCACCTGTATTGATCTGCCGGGGCACGGGCGCAGTGACTGGCAGGGCGAGGAAACACTGGATGCCATGGCCGAGGCGGTGTTGTCTGTTGCCCCGGCAAAAGCGGCCTGGCTGGGCTGGTCACTGGGCGGGCTGGTTGCTGCCCGGGCAGCATTGCTGGCACCTGCACGCATTAGCGCGCTGGTCGAGATCGCCAGCAGCCCGTGCTTTATGCGCAAGCCGGGTTGGCAGAGCGCCATGCTGCCCGCCTTGCTGGATAGCTTTGCAGCAGAACTGGCAGAGGACTATGTGCGCACCCTGAATCGTTTTCTGGCGCTGCAGGTGCGTGGCAGTGAAAATTCCAGTGAGGCGCTGAAGACACTGCGTGCACTGATGCTGCTGCACGGTGAACCGGATACCGCCGCCTTGCGCGCCGGGCTGGAATTGTTGAGGACGACGGATTTGCGTGACAGTCTGGGTGCGCTCGAGTGTCCGATACTGTTGCTGGCGGGTGAGCGCGACACGCTGGTGCCGCTGGCTGCCATGCAGGCCAGCCGTGAATTATTTCGTGATGCGCAATTGCAGGTGATTGCCGGAGCGGGGCATGCGCCGTTTATTGCACAGCCGCAACAGGTGGCGGAACGGATGACTGATTTCCTGCGCGAGAATATTACGCAGGGTTGTTGATTTGACCTGCAGGAGCGGACCTTGTCCGCGATTGCGGTGTATAAAAACCTGTCGCGAACAAGGTCCGCTTCCACAATGATTATATGGTTACACTGGTAAACTTATGACAGAGGCAAACAATCAACACCGGATAGACAAGCAACTGGCGCGGCGCTCGTTTGACCGGGCCGCGGACAGCTATGACGCGGTGGCTGAACTGCAGTACGAGATCGGCGACCGTATGCTGGAGCGGCTTGATTACATTCGCCAGCAGCCAGCTCGTATTCTCGACCTGGGCGCGGGTACCGGCTTTTTTACAGCCGCGTTATTAAAGCGCTATCGCAAGGCCGATGTGGTGGCGCTGGATATTGCCGAACGCATGTTGCAGCGCGTGCAGGGACGCGGTGGCTGGTTCCGCAAGCCGCAGTGCGTGTGTGCGGATGCCGGGTCATTGCCGTTTGCAGAGGACAGTTTCGATTTTATTTTCTCCAACCTGATGTTGCAGTGGTGTACCGATCTGGAGTCAACGCTAACAGAGCTGCGGCGGGTGCTGGCACCTGGTGGCCTGTTGATGTTTACCACCTTCGGTCCGGACACACTGATGGAACTGCGCGCCAGTTGGGAAGCCGTCGATGGTTATACGCATGTCAATTCCTTTGTTGATATGCATGATGTCGGTGACATGCTGCTGGCGACGCAGTGGGCGGAACCGGTGATGGATTCGGAACGCATTACCGTTACCTATCGCGAACTGCGTACACTGATGCAGGAACTGAAACATATTGGTGCACACAATGTCACCGCTGGCCGTGCGCGTGGCCTGACCGGTAAACAGCACATGCAGCAGCTGGCCGAGGCCTATGAACGGTTTCGTGAGGATGGCGTGCTGCCGGCCAGTTACGAGGTGGTATACGGTCACGCCTGGTCGCCGCTTAACAAACATGCGGTCGCCGGTAACGAAGTTTCGCTGGCCAGTCTGCGGCCGCCCGGACCGGCGGGTGGTCATGACTGACTGTCGCGGCTATTTTATAACCGGCACCGATACGGGTGTCGGCAAAACAGTGGTGACGCTGGGGCTGATGCAGGCGCTGCAGGCGCGTGGCTGTCGTGTTGCGGCCATGAAGCCGGTGGCGTCCGGCTGTCAGTCGACCCCGGCCGGACTGCGCAATGACGATGCATTACGTCTTCAGCAGCAGGCTTCCATGGAGCTGGACTATGCGCTGGTGAATCCTTATGCCTTTGCGCCTGCCATTGCCCCCCATATCGCAGCCGGGCAGGTGGGCGTGGATATGGGTGTTGAAAAAATAACTAATATCTATAAAGAGATATCAAATAACGTCGACTGCGTGCTGGTTGAGGGTGCCGGTGGCTGGCAGGTACCGCTGAACGCCGATGAAACCCTGGCAGATCTTGCTCATGCCCTTGAGCTGGAAGTCATTCTGGTGGTCGCTATACGGCTTGGTTGCCTCAACCACGCCCTGTTGACGGCGGCATCCATTACCAGCCGCGGTTGTGTCCTGGCAGGCTGGGTGGCCAACCAGATGCTCCCTGATGCAACGACTGCCAGCGCGAATATCCACGCACTGGAGCAGAGGATCGTCTGTCCAAGGCTGGGAACAATCCCCTGGCAAGAAGATATTTCTGCCAAATTTGTGGCGAACCATCTGAGTATTTAGTTGGCAGGTGAATACCTGACTGTTTTACTCAATTGAACCTTGGAGATCTCTAATATACAATGCGCGCTCTGTTTTTCAGGACAGTCAGATCAAGGCGGCTCCGGGTAGTTACGTGATAGAGCTGGTATTTGATTCTTCAGGTCAGGACTGTCACTGGGTGATTCGTCCAAACCAGTCGCTGTCATGGCGCGGGGCGTTGCTGGCCTACGCGGTAATAGCGATATGTTGTCTGGGTATCGGTATCACGTTTGCACTGCATGGATTTTGGCCGGTGTTGCCATTTGCCGGTCTTGAAGTGGTTGTTCTGGGGATTGCTTTTTATCTGTGTCTTTCACGTAGTCAGGTACGTGAAGTTGTCTCGGTTAATGCGGACAAGGTCACGGTAGAGAAGGGGCGTAACAGCCCACAGGAACACTGGGAATGCCCGCGAGTATGGGCGCGCATTTCACTGCAGCGTTCACCGCTTGACTGGTATCCGAGCAGGTTGGCAATTGCCTTCCAGGGCCGGCAGGTAGAAATCGGTCAGTTCCTGGCAGAACAGGAACGGCGCGAGCTGGCGGATGAGCTGGAACAGACAATCCGCCACAAAGACTGGCGTTTGATGCCGTCCGCGTGACGGTTGCAGTGAATGGATTTTTGTAAAAATTTATAAACAATTAGTGTTGGGAGATCGATGCATGTTCGCTAAAACGCTTAAAGGCGCCTTATGCAGTTTATGGGGTGTGCTGTTCCTGCTGGGTGCAGGTAATACATTTGCAGGCTACTCCGATACCCTGAATCTAAGGGAAGGTGTCACCAGTATCAGCCACAAGGTCTTTGACCTGCATATGCTGATCTTCTGGATCTGTGTGGTCGCCTGTGTCATCGTGTTTGCAATTCTGATTTATTCCATTTTTACCCACCGCAAGTCCAAGGGCGCTGTAGCGGCCACTTTCCATGAAAGCACCACGGTTGAAATCATCTGGACGACGATTCCGTTCCTGGTGCTGGTGGCGATGGCAGTACCGGCGACCACGACACTGCTGGCTCTGGAAGATACCCGTGATGCGGATATGTCCATCGAGATCACCGGTTATCAGTGGAAGTGGAAATATGACTATCTGGATGAGGACATCAGCTTTTTCAGTGTCCTGACCACGCCGCGTGACCAGTACGCGGGCACTGCGGCAAAGGATGAGCACTATCTGCTGGAAGTCGACAATCCTGTCGTTGTACCGATTAACAAGAAAATTCGTTTCCTGATTACCTCCAATGACGTTATTCACTCCTGGTGGGTGCCGGATCTGGGCTGGAAGCAGGATGCCATACCGGGCTTCATTAATGATGCCTGGACCGAGCTAAAGGAACCCGGCGTGTACCGCGGCCAGTGTGCTGAACTCTGTGGCAAGGACCATGGTTTCATGCCGATCGTGCTGGTTGCCAAGACGCAGGAAGATTACGACGCCTGGGTTGAAGAGCAAAAGGGTGCCGCTGCCGCCGCCGCCGATGCGTCTACCCAGACCCTGGCCATGGATGAGCTGATGGCCAGGGGTGAAGCGGCCTACAACACCAGCTGTGCTGCCTGTCACCAGGCCAACGGTGCCGGTATTCCGGGCGTGTTTCCGGCAATGACCGGTAGTGCAATTGCCACCGGTGATGTTGCAGCCCACCTTAATATCGTAGTGCACGGCAAGCCTGGTACTGCGATGCAGGCGTTTGGTGAACAGCTGAGTGCTGTTGATCTGGCTGCCATCATTACCTATGAGCGTAACGGTTTTGGTAATAATGTAGGTGACATGGTGCAGCCTGCCGACGTGGTCGCTGCGAAATAAGAATTTTCAGAATTTATAGAGTAAGTGGAGAGATAACGCCATGAGTACAGCAACCACACACGACGATCATCACGATCACGGTGCGCCCAGCGGCCTGATGCGCTGGGTCAAGACTACCAACCACAAGGACATCGGTACCCTGTACCTGTGGTTCTCCTTCACCATGTTTTTGATTGGTGGCGCCATGGCCATGGTGATCCGCGCCGAGCTGTTCCAGCCCGGATTGCAGATCGTTGACCCGCAGTTCTTCAATACCATGACCACCATGCACGGTTTGATCATGGTGTTTGGCGCGATTATGCCGGGCATGGTCGGTCTCGCTAACTGGCAGATTCCGCTGATGATCGGTGCGCCGGACATGGCGTTGCCGCGTATGAACAACTGGAGCTTCTGGATTCTGCCGTTCGCCGGCACCATGCTGCTCAGCACACTGTTCATGGAAGGCGGCGGCCCGGCATTTGGCTGGACCTTCTATGCGCCGTTGTCCACTACCTTTGCACCGGCGAGCACCGATTTCTTCATTTTTGCTGTCCACATGCTGGGTTTCTCTTCCATCATGGGCGCCATCAATATCATTGCCACAGTGCTTAATATGCGCGCACCAGGCATGACGCTGATGAAAATGCCGCTGTTTGTCTGGACCTGGTTCATTACCGCCTTCCTGCTGATAGCCGTCATGCCGGTACTTGCTGGCGCGGTGACCATGATGCTGACCGACCGTAACTTCGGCACCAGTTTCTTTGATGCCGCTGGTGGCGGTGACCCGGTATTGTTCCAGCATGTGTTCTGGTTCTTCGGTCATCCCGAGGTGTACATCATGATCCTGCCGGCCTTTGGTGTGATCTCGGAGATCATCCCGACCTTTGCCCGCAAGAAGCTGTTTGGCTACAGCTCGATGGTTTATGCAACGGCTTCGATCGCGTTCCTGTCATTCATCGTGTACGCACACCATATGTTTACCACCGGTATGCCGGTTGCTGGCGAGCTGTACTTCATGTACGCCACCATTATGATTGCGGTACCGACTGCAGTGAAGGTATTTAACTGGACGGCCACCATGTGGAAGGGTTCCATGACCTTCGAGACGCCGATGCTGTGGGCGATTGCGTTTGTGTTCCTGTTCACCATCGGTGGTTTCACCGGCCTGATGATGGGTATTGCGCCGGCCGACATGCAGTACCACGATACCTACTTCATCGTGGCGCATTTCCACTATGTGCTGGTAACCGGTGCGCTGTTTGCCTTCATTGCCGCGTTCTATTATTGGGCTCCGAAGTGGACCGGGCACATGGTCGACGAGCGTCTCGGCAAGATTCACTTCTGGTGGTCGGTGATCTCCGTGAACGTACTGTTCTTCCCGCAGCACTTCATTGGTCTGGC
>JAQBDO010000148.1:0-8871 GCA_032124375.1 Gammaproteobacteria bacterium | reverse complement strand
AGTTCCAGTACAGTTTCAGGTAGAACACCCGGGGTTTGCCCTGACAGGTAATCTCGATACGCCGGACAGCGTTTTTTTCCTGCTTGCGATCGGTACTGATTACATCGCCCAGCTTGCTACGCAACACCCCCTGAATAGTGTCAAGCCCTGCAGTTTTAAGCAGATCCCGATAGTCGGGGTTGATGACGACTCGATGCTTATTGAGCCAGCCGAGGCCTTTTGGAGCAGTGCCTTTTTTAAGTGCTGTCCAGAGTTGATTTTGCATGCTTGCTTATCGGTAATCTGTTCGGGTAAGGGTCGATGTCGTCGACCATGTAATCCGGGTTCGGGCTATAAATGGTGCAATCTTCCCTGTGCACGGAGCCTTTAAGGCAAGCCTATGTGCCACAGTGAGCACTATATGCTCAACTATCCGGTAACAGTTGTTCCTTGTTACATTCCCTGAATACTCTCGCCTTGCAGTCGCTGCAGATGCTGCGATCCAATCGGTTGTAGATTGCATGAATGGCCAGTTTCTTCGTGTCGAAGAAATGGTCATTGCCAATTTTTTTGATAAAAGAGGTTTTGGCTGCGAATTCGTAAACCGAGGACTTGAGGCCGACAAAATAGAGACCGCCTCCTATGGCCTTGAGGCGATTGTTTTCTATAATCAGTGCTTCAGCGCCACTGAGGTCGATAAAATCGATGCCGCTGGCAACAATTAGAATGTGCTGTATGTCTTCGCCTTCGATTATTTGCTGGATGCGGTTCTGGATGTGGTTGATGGAGCCGAAGTAGATCGACATGTCGAGGCCTATGATCTTCAGCTGCGGGCAGGGCTGGACCGGTTTTTTCTGGATATTGATGAGTTTGCGCTTGCCGATAAATGGATCGTCATCCATGACAAGCGTCGGAATATTGGGGGTTGATGTGCGCGACAGGAAAAACACCAGTGATAGCAGCACGCCCAGGTAAATTGCAAATTCCAGTTCCAGGAAAAGCGTCGCAAAAAAGGTCGTGAGCAGGACCGCCGTTTCTGATTTACTGAACTGCAAGGTTTGTTTGATGTGGTGAAAATCGATGAGATTGTAGGCCACGACAAGGATCACACCACCCATGGCTGCAACGGGCAGGTAAGCAGTTAGTGGTGCAATCAATAATACAATCAGCATCAGGAATACAGCGGCAAAGATGGCCGACATTGGCGTTATCGCCCCGGCAGTGTAATTGATACCCGAGCGTGTGAAAGAACCGGACCCGGCGTAGCTTGAGAAGAAGCTGCCGGCTATGTTCGATAGTCCCTGACCGATAAACTCCTGGTTGGCGTTGATGCGCTGATTCGACTTGGAGGCAACCGAGCGGCTGATCGATACCGCCTCGATCAGGCCCAGCAGTGCAACGGCAAAGGCCTCCGGAGCCAGCATCCTGAGTGTGGTGAAGGAGAAGTTCGGTGATGACAGCGGTGGCAACTGTGCCGGTATTTCACCCACCAGACTAATATGATGTGCATCGGCGCCGAGGATAAACGCAAGCAGACCGCCGACGACCATACCCGCCAGCAGGTTGGGTATTTTCGGCAGGAATTTCTTGCACAGCAAAACAGTGACCAGCGTGACTGTCGCAACGCCCAGGACATAGACGTTGAGATTGAGAAACTCATGGTAAACATCGACCCAGGTGTGCAAAAAGGATTCCCCCCTGGGGATAGTAATGTCCAGTACATGCCTGACCTGGCTGGTGCCAATCAGAATGGCGGCACCGGCGGTAAAGCCGATGATCACGGTGTGGGAGACAAAGTTGACCAGTACACCCAGCCGCGCAAGACCAAAGCCGAATTGATAGACGCCGGCGAGGAAGGTCATCGTCAGGGCGAGCTCGATGAACTCGGGGGAGCCCGGTTCCGCATGGCGACTGATGGCTGAAAACACGACGATGGAAATGGCGGTCGTCGGGCCGGAGATCAGGTGGCGAGATGAACCGAACAGGGCCGCGATGATGGGTGTCACCATCGCTGTGTACAGGCCGTATTCAGGGGGCAGGCCTGCAATGGTGGCAAAGGCCACGCCCTGTGGCAATACGATAACCGCACCGGTAAAACCGGCTATCAGGTCGGCGCGGATGGTTATGGCATTAACTAGCTGAAACCATGACAGAAATGGGAATACTCTGTAGATATTAAGCTGCATACGGCGGTCAGTCCTGCGTTAATTCACGGGGAAAATTTGTTGTCTGAGAATGAAAGATCAGGAGGTACCTGTAAACCCGTATGCTGAGCCGGCTGCGGGATAAAAATGTTACCGTGAAGACCTTTTACGCGGCTGAATTATACGGGAAAGTGTTACATGTTGCAGTCAAAGTCGTGGGTGAATCAGTCCATCCAATGCTGGTCAAGCCAGGGGCAACGGGTGGACAACAGGGTAACCACGTCTGAGCCTGAGGCGATTGTGCTGAGAATGTGGGTGTAGATGCAGATATACTACGCAAGCGTTCAACTACCTGCACTTTTACTCAGGGCAGCAAAAAATGACTACAAATAACAGAGACTTAAGAAGTAGAGGCAAGATATTTGTCCGGGATGTTGTGTTGCACACACCCGTGATCAAAATGACGTTACTTCTGGTGGTTTTGTGGGCGCTGTTCTCCGCAGGTATTTATTTTGGCGAACGTGGAGCAGAAGGCACCACAATAACTTCTTATGGCAAGGCGCTGTACTGGGGAATAGCGGCCCTTTCGACCGCCGGCATTGCAGATATGCCAATCAACGGTATATCTGAAATCATTGGAGCGATATGGATTATCCTGGGGTCGATGCTGTTCTTCGGGGCAATCGTGGCAACAGTGACAGCGTATTTTATGCGTCCTCTCCAGCGCCCGTTAAAGCAGATTATCAATACGATCGAATACAATCTGGAGCAACTGGATGATCTGTCTATTGAGGAGCTTGAATTGCTTAAAGAGACAACTGACTCACTTATCCTGCATGTAGAACACCTGAAAGAGATGCGAGTCAAATAAGCCAAATCAAACAACAGGCTTTATACAGTGTAACGGTAATGCCCTTTCTGTATTGCGGCAGGAGAAGTGATGGATAGGAAAAAGCCAATGCGCCTTTTCGTGGTGTTGATGCTGGTGGCCATCGGCGTCGGTGGCTGGTGGTACGCCAACAAGCATGGCGGGCAGGATGAACCCCGTCTGCTGTTGTATGGCAATGTGGATGTCCGTGAGACCAGCCTGGCTTTTAACAACAGCGAGCATATTGATCGACTGCTGGTGCAGGAGGGTGACCGGGTACGCAAGGGTCAATTGCTGGCAACGTTGCACCAGTCGAGAATGCAGGCTGAAGTTGCTGCCGCTGAGGCTCGGGTGGCCGCCCGGAGGGCAGCCGCTGACCGGCTGAAGACCGGCAGCCGGCCGGAAGAGGTGCGCCAGGCAAGAGCCAATGTTGCCGCTGCCAAGGCAAGGCTGGTCGATGGGCAGGTCACGTTCGAGCGCTTGCAAAGTCTGTACAAAAAGCAGGACGCTTCCAAACAAGTAGTGGATGATGCAGAAGCAGATCTGAATGTGGCCCGCGCCGATCTCAAGGTGGTGGAAGAGGCGTTGGCGCTGGCAGTCAAAGGGCCGCGGATCGAGGATATTGATGAGGCCATGGCTATGCTTGCAGCCGAAGAGGCGCAATTGGCATTGGTGCAGGAGGTATTGAAGGACACAAAACTGTATGCACCGGCCGATGGCGTTATTCGTAACCGCATACTCGAGCCCGGTGATATGGCGACACCCCAGACACCGGTATTGACACTGGCATTGACTAATCCGGTGTGGGTGCGAGCCTATGCGGCGGAAACCATGCTGGGAAAACTGACGCCGGGGATGTCGGCTAATGTGTCCACGGACAGCTATCCCGGCAAGGCCTATCCGGGCTGGGTCGGTTTTATTTCACCAACCGCGGAATTCACACCCAAAAATGTGGAAACGCCCGAGCTGCGCACTCGTCTTGTCTACCAGCTGAGGATCTATGTGTGCAATCCCCAGGATGAGCTACGCCTGGGAATGCCGGCCACGGTTTCCATCCCGCTAGACCAGTTGAAACCGGAGCCCGGTCATACCGCTCCCGATTGTACGCCGCCGGAGGCCGGTTGAAGTGACGGCTACGGCGGCGCTCGTCTTCGAAGGTATCAGCAAGACATTTCTGACCGGTGGCAAGACAGTTACGGCGCTGCAATCTGTTGACATCAGTATACAGGCGGGCAAAGTGACCGGCCTGATCGGTCCCGACGGTGCGGGTAAGACAACCTTGATGCGGTTGGCGGTGGGCCTGCTGCTGCCTGATAAGGGTGGCATTCACGCGCTGGATATCGATGTTATCAAACAGCCGCTGGCAGTGCAGTCGGCGGTCGGCTACATGCCGCAGCGCTTCGGTCTGTATGAAGACCTGAGCGTGCAGGAGAACCTGGATCTGTATGCCGATCTGCACGGGGTAGCCAAAGCGGATCGCTTTGCACGCTATCAGGAACTGATGCATATGACGGGGCTGGCACCGTTCACGCGTCGGTTGGCCGGCCGTCTCTCCGGTGGCATGAAGCAAAAACTTGGTCTTGCCTGCGCCCTGGTGCGGCCACCGCGACTGCTGTTACTGGATGAACCGACGGTGGGTGTCGACCCGGTGTCACGACGCGAATTGTGGTCGATTGTTTACCGGCAGGTGAAACAACAAGGCATGAGCGTGCTGTTGAGCACTGCATATCTTGACGAGGCAGAACGTTGCGACGAGGTTATCCTGATGCACCAGGGCAAATGCCTGGGGCAGGGCAGCCCGGCCAGTTTCAGCGAGCCGATGCGCGGGCGTACCTTCCGCGTCACTGTACCCGGGCTGGGAAAGCGCAGCCTGCAGAAACACCTCAGCGCTGTGCCGGGCATTATCGACGCCATCATCGAGGGTGAACAGGTGCGTGTCGTTACGGCAAACCCGGGATTGCCTGACCTGTCTGTCATCCCGGCTGACAGCGGTACGCTGCACACGCAGGCAGCCGAACCTGTTTTTGAAGACGCCTTTGTCGCTACCATTAAAGTTGACCAGGCAGCGCAGCGCAAGCCTCTGCTGGGTGAATCACGGCAGGCGTCGCTGGCTGCAGCGGAACACGGCGCTGTCATCGATGTCAGGAATCTGCAGCGTCGCTTTGGTGATTTCTACGCCGTTAAGGGTGTCAGCTTCAGCGTGCAGCGCGGCGAAATTTTTGGTCTGCTGGGTGCCAACGGTGCGGGTAAAACCACCACCTTCAGGATGTTGTGTGGACTGTTGCCGGTGTCCGCCGGCGAAGTACATGTGGCCGGCTTTGACCTCCGCCGTGCTGCGGCGCACGCCCGTGGCCGCCTGGGTTACATGGCGCAGCGGTTTTCGTTGTATGTCAATCTCAGTGTGTTGCAGAATCTGCGTTTTTTTGCCAGTGCCTACGGGCTTGACCGGACGCACAGCAAACAGCGCATTGCCTGGGCGCTGGAGGCCTTTGAACTGGCTGACTATGCCAATACTGGCAGCCGCGATCTGCCACCGGGTTTCAAGCAGCGCCTGGCAATGGCGGTCGCACTCTTGCATGAGCCGGACATCCTGTTTCTGGATGAGCCGACCTCGGGGGTTGACCCGCTGGCGCGTCGCGACTTCTGGCAGCATATAAATGCACTGGCTGAAGCGGGCGTAACGGTGCTGGTGACCACCCACTTCATGGATGAGGCCAACTATTGTGACCGGCTGGTGATCATGGCCGAAGGTGAGGTGCTGGCCAAAGGGACGCCAGCGGACATGAAGGCGCGCTTTCGCAGCGAGGAACATCCGGATCCTACCATGGAGGATGCCTTTATTGGCCTGATTGAGGCCCATGAGCAAGGCAAGGAGGTGGCAGCGTGAAGGCTGCTGCCGCTTCACGCATGCGCTTGCTCGGCATGATCCGCAAGGAAAGCCTGCAGATTCTGCGTGACCCTTCCAGCATTGCCATTGCTTTCGTTATGCCGGTGGTGCTGTTGCTGCTGTTTGGTTACGGTGTGTCACTGGATGCACGGCACATCCCGCTGGCCATGGTGGTGGAACAGCCCGATGCCACCAGCGCCAGTCTTACCGGTGCCTTCCAGCGCTCGGAGTATCTTGATCCGCAGCTATATAACAGCATCCAGGCGGCGCAACAGGCGTTCGACCTGCGCGAAGTGTTCGGCATTGTCTGGTTGCGCAATGATTTCAGTGAGCGTTTGCTCTCACAGGACGATGCACCGATTGGCGTGATCGTCAACGGTGTCGATGCCAACCAGGCGCGCATTACCGAAGGCTACATCCAGGGCGTGTGGCAAGCCTGGTTGACCAGCTTTGCGCGGTCACAGGGTGTCGAACTGTCGTTGCCGGTCGCACTTGAACCCCGCATCTGGTTCAACGCCGCAGTCCGCAGCCGCGACTTCCTGGTGCCCGGACTGATCGCCGTGATCATGACCCTGATTGGCGCCATGCTGACGTCCATGGTGGTCGCACGCGAGTGGGAGCGCGGCACTATGGAGGCGTTGATGGTGACGCCGATTCGCATCAGTGAACTGGTGGTCGGCAAACTGGTGCCGTATTTTATTCTCGGTATGGGCGGCATGCTGCTGAGTGTCGCCATGGCGTTATGGTTGTTCGATGTACCGTTACGCGGTTCCTTCTGGGTGCTGACCGTAGTGTCAGCGCTGTTTATGCTGGTGGCGCTGGGTATGGGGCTGCTGATTTCGGTGGTCGCGAAAAACCAGTTCGTGGCTGGCCAGATTTCGATCATCATCACCTTTCTGCCGGCATTTATTCTCTCGGGTTTTATTTTTCAGATCAGCTCCATGCCGGCAGCCATTCAGGTCATTACCCACATCATTCCGGCCCGTTATTATGTCGCCATTCTGCAGACACTATTCCTGGCCGGTGATATCTGGCCGATCGTGTTGGCCAATAGCGCCGCGCTGGCAGTGATGATGGTTATTTTCCTTGGCCTGGCGTGGCGCAAGCTGCAAAAGCGGCTGGATGCATGAACATACTGCGTCATATTGTTGCGTTGGCCATCAAGGAACTGCTGGCCATCCTCAGGGACAAGAAGAGCCGCCTTGTTCTGATCGGTCCGCCGATTGCCCAGTTGCTTGTTTTCGGCTACGCCGCGAGCTTTGATCTGAATCACATCCCGATTGCCGTCTATAACGAGGATCGCAGTGCAGCGTCTCGTGAACTGGTCGCGCAACTGACCGGATCACCGCACTTCGAGCTGGTGGGGCATCTGGATCACGATGCGCAGATTGCACCATTGATTGATAACAAGGGCGTGCTGATGGTGCTGCACCTGGGGCCACAGTTCAGCGAGACCCTCATGCGCGGAAAAACGGCGCCGGTGCAGCTGATCATCGATGGTCGCAACTCAAATACGGCATTGCTGGCACTGGGTTACCTGCGCACCATTCTCACCGATTTCAATATGAACTGGTCACGGCAACACGGTCGGCCGGGACCACCCGCTGCCCTCAGGATTCGCCCCTGGTACAATGAAAACCTGCTGTCACGCTGGTTTATTATTCCGGGTATTGTGGCGCTGCTGACGCTGGTGGTGACAACTATCGTCACAGGATTGTCTGTGGCTCGCGAGCGCGAGGCCGGCACCTTTGATCAGCTGCTGGTCACGCCGCTGCGACCTGTGGAAATCCTGATTGGAAAGTCTATCCCCGGTATCCTCATCGGATTGATTGAAGGTAGCTTCATTCTGCTGGTAGTGGTGTTCTGGTTTGAGGTGCCGCTACGCGGCAGTCTGGGAGCCTTGTACCTCGGGATGTTCCTGTTCCTGCTGTCGGCCGTCGGTATCGGCCTGATGATTTCCTCGCTCGCCGTTACCCAGCAACAGGGTATCCTTGGTGCCTTTCTGTTCCTGGTCCCTGCAGTGATCCTGTCGGGGTTCGCCACGCCGATTGCCAATATGCCGGAATTCGTACAGCAACTGACTTTGATCAATCCCATGCGCTATTTTATGGTGATTTTGCGTGGTGTCTTTCTGGAAGGGGATTCCTATGAGCTGCTGTTCAACCAGTACTGGCCCATGGCGATTATTGCCATCGTGACGTTGACGCTGGCGGGTTGGTTGTTTCGAAACCGTATGAATTGAAGTCGCCAGGCGATTAATAAACCGCAAGTGCGGCTGCCTGCAGATGTCACAAGTGTATAACTTCAGAAGTTACAATCAGCTGATTTCAGGCTTAATCTTTACTTAATCAAGCATTGTTATAGTTCCGCCACTATCAGGCTGCCACAGGGCAAGGGCACCAGCAGGCGGACACTGTCACTTGAAACTACCAGACCTAACACTTCCGGAATCCCTGGCTCGATCACGCTTTTATGCCGTCTGGGTGATGTTTGTCATTGCAATGGGCATCTTTGCAATGACCCGCACCGTTCTTATCATCTATTCACTGGATTATGCGGACCTTTCCTTCCCCGCGATACTGCGTATCTACGGCGCAGGTGTCATCTATGATGTCGCATTTTATGCCTATGCACTGATGCCGGTCAGTCTGTATCTGCTCGTCGTACCCAACCGGCTATGGTCGAGTCGGGCAAACCGGGTGATCGTGCATTTGGCCTGCTTTGTCAGCATTTACGGACTGCTGTTTATCGCCGTCGCCGAGTACATTTTCTGGGACGAGTTCCAGGTGCGCTTTAATTTTATTTCGGTCGATTATCTGGTCTACCGGCACGAGGTCACCGACAACATCGTTGAGTCTTATCCGGTGGCGTTTATTTTTTTAATGCTGTTTGTGTTGACTTCACTTGTTTATATAAAACTCACCCCCTTGATTGCACGCAGCCTGCAACAACGCGAGTCGTTCCGGGCACGCATGTCGGTGACCGCTTCCCTG
>JAQBDO010000147.1:0-4049 GCA_032124375.1 Gammaproteobacteria bacterium | reverse complement strand
AGTACCCGCTTCAGAAACCCGAACAAATAGGTTGGAAAGGTCACATAGTAGCGTGCCCTGGGACGGCGACTTTCCAGCGCATGGATTACTTTCTTGAGGACGGCTTCCGGTGGCAGGGTAAAGGGGACGGCAGGTCCCTGTTTGGTCAGGCGCGCTTCCATGCGACGGTACATGTCCTGGTGCGGGCTGCCTTCCGGGTGGATGTTGCGCTGGTAGGCCTTGAAGGCATTCTCGCGAAAACGGCTGGCAATCGGTCCGGGCTCGATCAGTGATACGTGGATGCCACTGCCGATCAGCTCCAGTCGCAGCGTATCGGTTAATCCTTCCAGTGCATATTTACTGGCGTTATAGGCGCCTCGATAGCGCAGGGCCACAAACCCCAGTACCGAACTGTTCTGAATGATGCGGCCATGTCCCTGGCGGCGCATCACCGGTAGTACCCGATTGGTCAGTTCATGCCAGCCAAACAGGTTGGTCTCGAACTGTTCGCGCAGTACCTCACGTGACAGGTCCTCTACTGCGCCGGGCTGGCCATAGGCGCCATTGTTGAACAGTGCGTCGAGCGTGTTATTGGTACGCCCAAGGATGTCGTCAACTGCGGCCTTGATGGATGCCGGGTCAGCCAGATCCAGCTGCAGGCTTTCGAAGCCGGCGGCTGCCAGACGTTCTGCATCGGCCGCCTGGCGTGTGGTCGCAAACACGCGGTAACCCCTGTCCTTCAGTCCCGCCGCCACGCTCAGGCCAATGCCGGAAGAGCAGCCGGTAATCAGTACAGATTTTCTGGTCATGGCGCGTAACTCATTGTTGTACATCAGGGTTGCCGGAATGTTGTAACGCCAGGGCAGCCCCCGAACGAGAGGGGGATGCCCTGCAGGATGATATTAGCCTTGAATTTAAATGGAAAATACTTGAATGGTCCGGGTGCATTACATAGTATCGTCGAATTCTTAAAATCAGAACAAATGCTCGCTAATCCTGGAGGGGATCGGATGAATAATAAACGTTTAATGGCTGTCCTGACATCAGCTTGCCTGGTTTTGCTGGTCCCACCCACAGTGGCCGCCAAGGGTTTTAACTATACCTACATGGAAGGCGGTTACCGGAATCTGAATGCCGACTCTAGCGACGCTGATGGTTTTGAGGCGGGGTTTTCGTTTGGGGCAACTGATTATATTCATATTCTGGGCCGATACTCCCGCCTCTTTGTGGATAATCTTGATGGCGCTTCCGACGTTGACCTGGATATTGATGAATTCAAGATAGGCTTCGGCGGAAATTATCCTGTTATGGACAAGGTGGATCTGGTCCTGGATGTCGTTTACGTGGATGATCAGATTACCGGTAAAGCCCGGCTTGATGGTGGTGGATACGTGACAGGTACAGCACCGAAGTCAAATGTTAATGACAAGGATGAAGGTTATGAGGCCACATTCTCAGCCCGTGTCCAGGCGCTGAAAAAGCTGGAAATGACACCGCATATGGTTTACCGGAATGTCGGTTCAGAATCAGGTACCGGTTTTGGCCTCGGTCTGGTTTACAACTTTTACGGGAAGTTTTCTCTTCGGGTCCGGGGTACGCGCTTTAGTGATGACAGCGCTACCAACCTGTTCCTGGGTGTGCGACTGGATATGTAAGCAGCGCATTTCAACTTGCTTGCAAAACCCGCCTGACGGCGGGTTTTGTTTTTGGGCAAGGGTTTACTGCAGTCGGGGTGCTGTTGTCTGTAACTGCGACTCTTGCTGCTGCAAGGCCCACAATTTTGCATAGGCGCCCTCTTGCGCAAGCAGGTCCTGGTGTATGCCCGATTCGATAATGCGACCGGCCTCCATGACCAGGATGTAGTCGGCATCGACAATGGTTGATAAACGGTGCGCAATAACAAGGCTGGTGTGGTGTGCAGCGGCCTTGCGCAGGGCAGTAAGAATGGTTTTCTCCGAATGTGAATCGAGGCTGGAAGTGGCTTCGTCAAACACCAGTATGCGCGGGTTCTTCAGTACGGCGCGTGCGATGGCAACCCGCTGCTTTTCTCCGCCAGAAAGTTTCAATCCACGCTCACCCACAACGGTGTCGTATCCCTGCGGCAGGCTCTCGATAAAGGCATGGATGTTCGCTACCCTGGCGGCCTGTTCAATTTCTTCGCGGCTGGCCGACGGTTTTGCATAGCCGATGTTGTATAACAACGAGTCATTAAACAACACGGTATCTTGCGGGACGATGCCGATGCTCTGGCGCAGACTGTCCTGCGTGACCTGACTGATATCCTGATTGTTAATGAGGATACGCCCCGAGCCGGTTTGATAAAAACGGAACAACAGCCGGGCCAGCGTCGATTTTCCTGCGCCACTGGGTCCGACGACCGCTACCTTTTGTCCGGGTGCGATGGTAAAGCTGACGTCATGCAGGATGGGGCGTTGCGGTTCGTAGGCGAAGGAGACATGCTCAAAGCGAATTTCGCTGTCACCGGGGTCCAGCGTTCTGGCATCCGGGCGGTCGATGATCTCGGGATCCTTGTTGAGTACATCAAACATCAGGTGCATGTCGGCCAGTGCATGCTTGAGCTGGCTGTAGACAACGCCGAGGAAGTTCAGCGGGATAAACAGTTGCAGCAGGAACGCGTTAACAAGCACCAGGTCACCCAGCGTCATGCTGCCGTCAACCACACCCTGTGCGGCCAGGATCATGATCACTGTCACCCCCGCTGCGATGATCACGGATTGGCCGAAATTGAGTGCGGACAGGGAGGTTTGACTCTTGACCGCCAGACTTTCCCAGTCCTTGAGGCTGTCATCGTAGCGAGCCAGTTCATAAGCTTCATTGCCGAAGTATTTAACCGTCTCGTAATTCAGCAGACTGTCGATGGCCTGGGTATTGGCAACCGAATCAAACTTGTTCATGGCGATCCGGTATTTCATGCGCCACTCCGTGACGACCATGGTGAAAAGGATATAGCTGATAACGGCAACAAACGTCACGATGGCAAACCAGATGTCATAGCGCGTCAGCAGGATGATGGCCACCAGCGTGATTTCAACCAGCGTTGGCAGAATGCTGAAGACCATGAAATTCATCAGTGAGCTGACACTGCGAGTGCCGCGGTCAATATCACGGGACAATCCGCCGGTCTTTCGTTCCAGGTGGAAGCGCAGCGACAGTCTGTGCAGGTGTTCGAGCACCTTTAACGAGACGCTGCGCATGGCGCCATGGCGGACCCGTGCAAACACCGCGTCACGCAGTTCATTGAACAGCGAACTGGCCAGCCGCAACAGGCCATAGATGAGCAGAAAGGACAGCGGCAGGAGCAGCTCGCTGTGCCCGTTAATATCGAGGGCGTCTACAATGTCCTTGAGTACCAGCGGAACCCCTACATTGGCGACCTTGGCCAGTATCAGGAACCCCAGCGCCAGCAGCACCCGACCCCGATAGGCCCACAAAAACGGCGCCAATGCGCGCAATGTCTTCAGGTCATTGCCGGCGGTGCCGGGCAGGCTGGTGGGGTGTGTGTGCATGTTATTCGGTGTGTGGCGAGTCAGCAGCCTGCTATTGTCACAGAATCGAAGACTGCGAGATACCGGTAAAAACTATCATCAGGTAGTTGTTTTACGGTTATTAGTGGCTATTACCTTGTTGCCAAGGGCCTGTATAATGCGGCCTTTGTTTTTTAACAGCAGTATTTCAGGTTCTGACCATGCCAATTTATGAGTATCAATGTGAGGCGTGCAAGCACGTCTTTGAGAATTTACAGAAAATCACCGATGCGCCCCTGACCAGGTGCCCGGATTGCGGCGCGGAGGCATTGAAAAAGCTGGTGTCTGCACCGGCCTTTCGCCTCAAGGGCGGCGGCTGGTACGAGACTGATTTCAAGACCGGTGACAAGAAGAAGAACCTGGATGGTTCCGGCAAGGCAGAGAAGAAAAAAGAGGCCGGTGATAAAAAAGCCGGTAGTGACAAAGCAGCTGATACCCCGACCAAAAAGAAATCCGACAGCCCCGGTTGATACGGAACCCCGTACCAATCCTGCATATTTTTGTGCGATTGCACGACTGAACCTG
>JAQBDO010000146.1:0-3762 GCA_032124375.1 Gammaproteobacteria bacterium | reverse complement strand
TCAATACCAAACCCGGCAGCCAGTTGTTCGGCAGTCGTCGCCGTCCGGTTCCACACCGATTGCAGGTATCCTGCATGGTGCAGATTACGCGCCATGGGGGCGCCCATACCGCCCAGTCCGATCACACCGGTTTTCATCGTGGCAGCGCCGCCTTGTGTTTAGTAGTGTTGATGATCATTGGCTGTCACACCAGCGTTTAACCTCTTTGCGGGCATTTGCTTCTGTCTTTGCACGCTGTTCGCTGCTCAGATCAAAGCGCTGGCCATTTTCATCCGTGCGATAAAGCCGGCTTGCGTGCGTGACATTCTGTTCATAATATTTCGCATCGCTACACTTCTTTATACGTTGTTGCTGCTCGAGCACTCTGCTGGCCTCCGCACGTTGTTCCTCTTCATGCTCTGCCTCATAGGCGCGTAACAAGCGTTTAGTCTTGTCCATGCGCCCGCTGGCATCCTCACTGATGACGGGAGCCGGGATGGGTGTAAAAATGACAGAACGACCGGCACAGGGTTTGTCTACATAGAGGGTATTGCCCAGCTCATCCGTGCATTTGTAAATTTCCGCCACGACACTGTGGCTGAGCAGCAGCGCTGTGGCAGCAAACACTATGCTTCGCGATAGCTTCATGGCTGTTGTAAGCGCTCGAGACACAGACGCTGGCGTTCATCAAACAGGTGCCGGGAACCCACACTCACCGCCGCCAGGGTACCCAGACCGGTGCCGGCACTGATCAGAAACATGATCAGTATCTGGTACTTGACGGCCTCGACCGGCAAGGCACCGGCCAGAATCTGCCCGGTCATCATACCCGGCAGGCTGACAATCCCGGCGGCAGCCATGGCATTGATGATAGGGATCATGCCACTGCGAACGGCCTGTCGCCGGTAGTCCGAAATCGCCCCGTCCCAGCTCTCACCCAGCATTAAGCGTGCCTCGATAATATCGCGTTGCTCCCAGGCCGAGTGCGTCAAGCGGTCCATCGAGATGGCAATGCCGTTCATGGTATTTCCCAGCAACATACCCAGCAAGGGTATCGCGTATTGCGGTGCGTACCAGGGGTCGTTGCCAAGAATAACAACCAGTGCAAACACCGTGATTGCAAATGACGAGACGAACATTGAAAAGGTACCGGCCGCATACCCCCACCAGCCCTTGAAGCGCCGTTCCTGCCGCATCATCACCTCACGCCCGGCGACGAACAGCATAAAAAATGCCAGCAAGCTCACCCACAACAGGGTGGCGTTTTCAAACAGTACTTTCAGTACCAGCCCGATCAGTGTCAGCTGCACCGCCGTCCTGATCGCTGCGATAATCAACTGGCGGCCTATTTTCATCTGCAGCCGTATCGACAGCAGTGCCAGGGCCAGCACCAGTGCAGCGGCGATCAACAGATCAATCGTATCTAGCTCAACCATTGCCGTCCCTCAATCTGACGTGACTGCAAGGCGCCATTCGTCAGCTCGTAATAGCGGTTGGCCACACGTGTAATCTGATCGGGGTCATGGCTCACCCATATGACCGCCGCCTTGTGCGCACGGCGATACTCGGTAATGACTGCCTCAACGCGCCGGGTATTTTCCCGATCGAGGTTGGCTGTAGGCTCGTCGAGCAGCAAAACCTGTGGCCGGTTCGCCAGCAGTCGCATCAGGGCAAGACGCTGCTTTTCACCACTTGAAAGTCGTGCGACCGGTTGTTCCATTATCGCTGCGGACAGACCAATGTGGTCCAGTGGTACCGGCGTGCCCTCCCGGAAATGATCTGCAACCCGCGGCAACCACCAGCTACTCTCAGGCGGCAGCAAGCCAATCCGCGTACGCCACACATTCGGCAGGATGGTTGCAGCCGCCTCACCTTGCAGCACCACCTGCCCCTCGTGCGGATCAAGATCAGCAATTGCGCGCAGCAACAGTGACTTGCCACTGCCGGATACGCCGGCAATACAGAGGCAATCGCCCTCATCAACCGCCAGACTCAGCGGCCCGATCATCAGGCGCGACAGTTGGTTGATTTGCAACAATGGTGGTACTTTACTCACGTGCGCTCCCAAACAAACACAGAGGTCATTATGTCAGAACCCGTTATCGTACAAAAAACACCCTATCCTGTGGAACTGGAACCCGGCAGCTACTGGTGGTGCGCCTGCGGTAAATCAAAAAAGCAGCCGTTTTGCGATGGTTCACACAAGGATACAGAATTTACACCGGTGAAGTTTGAAATCACGGAACCCGCCAGGGTCTATCTGTGCGGCTGCAAACACAGCAATGACAAACCGTTCTGTAACGGCACGCATAACAAGCTCTAGAATCAACAATCGCGGATTGCGATCCGCTCCTGCTGCAGTTTCCAATCACCCGGGAGCGGATCTCGTCCGCGATAAATCCAATAAAAAAACGGGCGCCGAGGCGCCCGTCTCATTACCGCGTTAAACCCGATACTACAGGTTATAACCCGTCTCATCATGTAGCACGAGGTCCAGACCTTCAGTCTCTTGATCCCCGCTGACACGCAGACCGATCACGGCATCAACCAGCTTCAGAATAATCCAGCTGAGCACACCGCAATACACAAACGTTGCGGCAACACCGACAAACTGCACCCACACCTGGCTGCCCATGGTCATGCCTTCAGCGAGACCGGCACCCCCGAGAATACCGACAAACACACCGGCAAACAGGGTACCCATAATGCCGCCCATACCATGGACCGGAAACACGTCGAGGGAGTCATCGATCTTCAACGTATGCTTGAAAAACGCCGTGGCACTGTAGCAAACCACGCCGGCAGTAAGACCGATGATCAGTGCGCCTGCCGGGCCGACAAAACCCGATGCCGGGGTGATGGTGCCGAGGCCGGCCACCATGCCGGTGACAATACCCAGCACGCTCGGCTTGCCGTGGCGAATCCATTCCATTGCCATCCAGGCCAGGGAACCGGCTGCCGCACTGATGTGCGTCACCAGCATTGCCATACCGGCATCGCCGTTCGCAGCCAGCGCACTGCCGGCGTTAAAGCCGAACCAGCCGACCCACAGCATACCGGCACCAATAACCGTCATGGTGAGGTTATGCGGGGGCATGGGCGTCTTGCTAAAACCCTTGCGCGGGCCCAGCACAATAGCGGCTACCAATGCGGCGACACCGGCATTGATGTGCACCACCGTGCCACCGGCAAAATCCAGCAGCCCCAACTCCTGCAACCAGCCGCCGCCCCACACCCAGTGGGTCACCGGCGCATACACGACCACCAGCCAGATCGCTGAAAACCATAGCATGGCGGAGAATTTCATACGCTCTGCGAAGGCACCCACAATCAGTGCCGGGGTAATAATGGCAAAGGTTAGCTGGAACATGGAAAACACGGTTTCGGGGATAGTGCCGCTCATGCTGTCACGGGCAATACCACCGAGCATTAACTGGTCCAGGTTACCAATCCATTTATTCATGCTGCCGCCATCACCAAAGGCGAGACCATAAACAAACACCAGCCACATTACGGAAACCATGCAGGTGATTGCAAAACACTGCATCAATACGGACAGTACATTCTTGCTGCGCACCAGGCCGCCGTAAAACAGTGCCAGCCCCGGAATGGTCATAAACAGGACCAGCGCGGTCGATGTCATGATCCATGCGGTATCACCGCTATTCAATTCATCTGCCAGCACCAGCGATGGCAACAGCCCCGTAAATAACGTTAACAGCACGGCCTTGCAGCCCTTCGATTCAAGAAGATTCATAACTTCCCCCAATATTATTTTCTGCA
>JAQBDO010000145.1:0-3519 GCA_032124375.1 Gammaproteobacteria bacterium | reverse complement strand
ATTCAGCGAAGAAAAATGGGAGCATCTGTCGATGATCTATAACGTGAAAGATCTGGCTGCCCCGGCATTGATTATTCATGATGAAGATGATGTCAGTGTTAATTGGGAGCAGGGAAAAATGATCGCCGCTGCCTGGCCGGGTGCGCGTTTTATGAAAACCAGTGGACTCGGGCATGGCCGTATTCTGCGCGACAAGCAGGTTGTTGCTGCGGCGGTTGAGTTTATAAAGGAGTAGGCTCGGGTGTTGCAGGGTTGTGCGTTGGCTATATACTCTGTTTTAGATTGCATAGCTTTGTTCTTTAAAGAATTTTTTCGCAAAAAAACGGCGACCAACGAATGAACGAAGGCCGCCGCTGATGAGTTAACCGATCCCTGATTTGTCTCAACGAGGGATATGTTACAGCTGAATTGTGAGGGTTTTGTTAAGAAATGCTGTGACAGATTGTCGCAGGGTTAACGCCTTGCGATCCGGAAGGTCTGCTGTCGGCAGCGCTCTGATCCGGTTATATCTATTTGGAAGAGCGGGTTGCGTGTGCATGTCAGTCTGGCTGTGTTGGCCTGTGAACGGCTGCTTGCTCGTTTGTCTCGTGATAGTAAGATGTTAGATCGATTAAATACCGGGACTCAGGGCCCGCGGATGTTATGAAACTATATCTGGTACAGCACGGCGCGGCCGTTTCCAAACAGGAAGATCCTGAACGTCCCTTGAGTGAGCAAGGTATACAGGATGTGCAGGCACTGGCTGTTTTTCTTGGTAGCGCAAAAATAAAAGTCACGCGTGTCTGGCATAGCGGCAAGCGTCGGGCAGCGCAGACTGCAGAGCTGCTTGCCAGGGCAGTGTTGCCCAGGGGCAAGGCCGAGGCCGTCGGGGGGCTCGGTCCGAATGATCCGGTGGGTGAATTTGCAGCAGACGCCGATGTCTGGGACGAAGATACCTTGATAGCCGGGCATCTGCCGTTCATGTCCCGACTGGTGTCGCTGTTGGTAACCGGGGAGGCAGATGCAGAGCGGGTGCAATATCAACCGGGCAGTGTTGTTTGCCTGGAACGGGGGGATGCAGAACAGTGGGTGATTCTGTGGATGTTGCGTCCGGAACTATTGGCGGGGCGCCGATGATATGAGTCTACGTGGCATGGTTCCGCCGGATCCGCAAACCAATGTATCGCAGGTACGTTTTGCGGTGATCTTTACACCACGACCGAGCCGCAAGCGCTATCCGGCCGGGTGTGTGGAAATCTTTGAGACGGAAGCGGCGGCGCTTGCGGCGGCTGATCCGGCTAACAAGCATTATGCGGCACGCGTCGTTGGACCGTCCAAGTCTTCAGAAGGGCAGTTTATTTATTATCTGATGGAATGGTTGCAGGACTCGGCATCAACGTCCTGAATGCAGTTGTGCTTATCGCGGAGCTTTTGCAGAATTTACCGGCTGTTCTTGTTTGCTGACCCCCTCTCCCGGAGGAGGTTGTCGCAAAAGTCTTTTTGCAGGTCGGGTTAGCTATAGCGTAACCCGACAAGCAGTTGAGGTGTTGGGTTACCCTGTGCTAACCCAGTCTGCATTCTTGCTTTTACAACACCGCCCGGAGGTAAACGGGATGAAGAACCGGAGCTTTCGGACGCGTTACTGGCTGCCTGGTGATGCTGGTTGCCCCAGTCCCTTTAGAAACTCCAGATACTCGGGCTTCTGCCACTCACGCCCGCCCAGCGCCTGGTACTGAATCCTGCCGGCAGGATCCACCAGGTAGGTCGCCGGCAGACCGCGCGGCTGCCATACCTCGGTCACTTTCCCATCACTATCCATCAACGGCACCAGCTCCGGTGCCACGATGCCGAGAAAGGTAAACACCTCATCTTCGGTCTCGGCGGTATTAACAAGTACGATTTCCAGTTCGCTGTCACCGAGTGCAGCGATCATGTGCTCGATGCCGGGCATTTCCTTGCGGCAAGGTCCGCACCAGCTGGCCCAGAAGTGCACGAAGCGCCAGTGTCCCTGTGTATTTTTCAGGTCATAAGGTTCACCGTCGAGATTGTTCAGCTGTAATGCAGGTGCGGTGATGCCGTCGATGCGCATAACACCCGGGGGTAATGTATCGGCGGGGGCCGACAGGCTCAGTAGCAACAAACACGCAGGCAGGTAATATGCGAATACAGCTTTCACGGGCGAGGTCCCTCTTTGGGGCATTCGATGTCCCGGAATTTAATGTCCAGCATGCCGTCGCGTTTGTCCTGACCAGTCAGAAAACGCGCATGCAGATCGAAGTGCTTGACGTCACCTTCAAGAATGATATTCCCACCGACGGACTCGCCCGGTTGCAGATCCCGCACGGCCGGTAATTGTGTCCAGTTGAAGGTTGAACGGTTGGCGTCAGGCAGGTTGATTTCGTTCCACCAGCGGGTCCATTCAGCATCGCCCAGGCGACTGCGTGTGCGGCCCTCGCTGCCGAGTTCCCAGTTTGCCGTCTCCATCCAGATGACCCGCCTGCTTTTGTTTTCAATGTGCACTGTGACGAAACACACCTTGCCGAGCTGTTCCAGCGCGGCCTTCGGGAAGCCGCGTGCTTCATAGAAGGCGGTCATCTGTTCCGGGGTGTGCGGGATGAGCACCATCAGCAAGTCCTCATTCTCAACAAACGGACCGGGGTAATGTTGCTCGATGCCGTGTGCGGAGGTCGCAAGCAGTGTGCCAAGCAGCAAGGCGCACAGTGCCGGCAGGGTGATTGGATATTGCCTTCTGATGCGCATACCATGAACCTGATTTCGATGACCTGTTTCGAGTTTGCACAGTTTGCTGCGGGAGAACAAGGGATGTTTAGGATTTTCATGCTTGCATGTTTGCTGCTGCCGGTGGCGCATGCCGAACAGGCAGTACTGCCGGTTACCGGCAGACCGGTAGATACTTATTCGATCGTTGCACGCGATCCGGACAACGAACAACCGGGTGTGGCCGTACAGTCCCACTGGTTTTCGGCGGGTTCGCTGGTTCCCTGGGCGCAAGTCGGGGTGGGTGCCATTGCGCCCCAGTCATTTGTCGAGCTGCGTTACGGTGTTTCCGGACTGGAGTTGATGGCGTCAGGGCTGAGTGCGCCGCGTACGCTGGCTGCGTTGCTGGCAGCCGACGCCAACCCGGGTGTGCCACGTCTGGAGCGAGCGGGCTTGCTGGAAGCGGATGCTGCCGTATTGCAGCGTATCGCTATGGCCGCTCGGGAAGCCGGTGTCAAACAGACAGGAGAGACACATGAATAGATGTTTTGTAGTTGCAACACTATTGCTATGTCAGTGGCTGGCGCTGCCTGCAGCAGCCGAAGATGTCATCACTGTAAAACTGATGACGCTGGAACTTGCCCGTGATATTGCAACCGCTGCGCTGGATGCCTGTCGCAAGGATGGTTATCAGGTGTCAGTCGTGGTGGTGGATCGTAGTGGCAGGATACAGGTAGTGCTGCGTGATGTGTTTGCCAATCAGTACATGACGCAACTGGCGCAGGCTAAGGCAAATGCTGTCATCCTGTCCGGTACCAGTTC
>JAQBDO010000144.1:0-6090 GCA_032124375.1 Gammaproteobacteria bacterium | reverse complement strand
AGCGATCGACTTGCTAACTACGAACCAGGCGGTCGGGAGTTCGAATCTCTCCGGGCGCGCCATTATTCATATTGAAAACAAGTGGATAGTCGTCATGCTATCCGCTTTTTTTCTGCCTCGTTTTCCGACTGTGCTAGTTTTGTGCTAACCAGTTGGATTTTCGAGAGGCTGTCCGCATACTCTGCCAAATGCTCAACAGACAAATGAGCGTATCGGCGTACCATTTCATAGTCGGACCAGCCTCCCAGTTCCTGCAGCACATGTAGAGGCGTTCCTTGCTGGACGTGCCAACTTGCCCACGTGCGCCGCAAATCGTGCCACCGAAAGTTTTCTATCCCGGCTCTGACAAGTGCTTTGCGCCAGGCATGGTTGTTGGCTCTGGTGACCGGCTTTCCTTTGTAGGTATAGCCCACGGCAATGAGATTCCCACCTGAGTTTGTTGAGATCCGCAAGGTGGATAGTGGCATCGCCACTGATTTCTGACGGTGTATTGCCGTCGAGCGAAGTGTGCACACGATGAACGTTGTAATACTGCCGAAAGTCTTCCAGTTTCCTCTCCAGGTCGCTGGCGTTCCAGAAAAATGCTTGGTCAAGATATTCGTGGCGAATAGTCCCGATCAGCCGTTCGACGAAGGGATGCGATAACGGTACGTACGGAACGGATTTGATCTCTTTGATATCCAGGATGCGAAGATTCGCTTGCCCTCGGTGATACAGGAATAAAGGATCATTGTCAGAGCTGAGGTAGTGCGGAACACTCTGGGTTGAAATGGCTGTGTTGAATAGGCGGCACAGCGCGATACCATCGACATCGCCGGTATGGACGCCAAAGCCGATGATGCGCCGAGTGAACTGATCCATGACCACGAGTACCCAGTAGCTATTTAAAAGAATGGATTCACATCGAAACAGGTCAATGCTCCAAAGGCTGTCCTTCGTGTGTCCCAGGAAGGTTAGCCATGACGGTCCACCATCACCAGGGTCTGGTCGGTAATGTGCAGCGAGGATACGTCGCACAACATCTTTATCGATGTCTACTCCGAATGCTTTGGCAATTTGCTGAGCGATTCGGCGACATCCAAAGCGTCGGTTGCGTTGCTTCAGCTCAATGATCGCCTGGATGAGTTCCCGAGATGGGCCCTTGGGACCCGGCTTTCCTTTTTTGCCAGATGAATATAGCAGACGATACTTCCGCTTCTTGAGCAGGTCGTGAAAGTTAAAAAGTGTCGATGGCCGAATAATCACTGCAGCTCGCCGAAGTCGGCGTGGGTTGAGAAACAACGACCAGAAGCCCAACAGGAATCGATCAATCGCCGAGAGATTGGGCGCTCGTCGCCGGGAGCGATTGATGACCAAGAGTTGCTGTTTCATGAGCAGGCTGTCGGCGATGACGGCCCTCGCACCGCCAGGCCCCAAGAGTTTGGCAACCGTGGTCAATAGATGTACGAGAAGTATCAAAATGTCCTTCATAGCAGAGAAGGGTAGGGAAGGTTGCCTTCAGGAACAAGACTGTTTTAGTTGGCGTTTTCAGGTGACAATTACGAATTCGCCACACACAGGCGCCGAGTACGCAAAGTGCGGGCCACAGCCCCGCGAACCGGGCTTCACCTGGCCAACTCAGCACCACTGCGCCGGCAACAATTACCAGCATCCCCAGTGCGATGCGCCGGTCGAAGTTCTCACGGAACACAAACCAGGCAAGCAGGGCCGAGAATGCGCCTTCAGCATTGAGTAGCAGCGAGGCGCCCGAGGCCGGCATCCCGGTCAGACCGAACATCAACAAGACAGGCGCAACTACACCACCAGCCGCAACTGCGCCCAGAAACCAACCCGCTTCGGTACGCGGTAATCTGACGTATGGCGAATGTCGCAGGCGCCGGTAGAAGGTAGTAGATGTGATAGGACTTCAAGATCACGGTTTGTCACCATCCTTGTACTGGTACCTCAATGGCAAACTGCAAGTCTGTAATTTGGAGATCAAGTTCAAGAAATGAACTATTTAAATTACGGATAGGGCGGTGACTATGGCGGACCTTGTTGTCGGGGAACAATTTAACGAGATCCTGCCTGATAAAATATTCGGCGGAGGAGCGGCTGGGGGATTTGTGGACCTTCGCGAGCACATCTAGAGTTGCCTGTCTATATAGCCTGAAAGCAGCTCGATTGCCTTGTCCTGGCCTGTCTGCCTCAAACCAAACGTTGGCCAGTTATTCTGATGCCACATGCCCAGCTCGGATTTGTGTTCCTTCTCTACCGTAAAGTACTTCGCGAGGCGAAGTTCGATATTAAGGTTGCTGGGTACGATGGTGAAATTAACCAGCCAGACATCGGGCTCTTCCAGCATCGCAACATATGGGTTACCGCGCCAGCCCTCGATCCTACCAAGACCATGGTCGGTCGCAAGGGCCGGGAGAATCACCCTCTTACCCCATTTTGACTTTAATTTGATGCTCTGCCAATAGTGCCGCTATTGGTAACTGACTACCGAATCCGTATTCTACGGACAAGCACATAAGCTCGTGGTTCCTTCTCTTGGCAAGTGGCTTCGTGCTGCCTTGGGTAGGATGTATGTTTCACGCAAGAGCAAGCTTCACTATATATTTGCGTATCATAATCTTACGAGCGTGTTATCAAAATGAGAAACGTGGCTTGCTGGTATGGCCTGACGGGCCTTTCTGATCGTAGAGGCGGGGTTGGACTCTGGTTGGAGAGGGCAACGCAGCAGAATGAGGGGATAGACTTATGAACAACGATACGCATTGCACTGTTTTCGCTCCGGATATCTCATTGATCCGGCACATCATGCTCCTGGTTATTTATATGTTTATCGGCTCCCTTCTCGGTTTGAGCATGACCGGCATGGCACTGGCCAGCGACGACCACGACGACCACCATGGAGGCTCGTCAAACGGACCCAAGAACACCTTCAATATTTTGATGAACTACGAGCTGGGCATGCACTGTACCGGCTTTGAGTTCGCCTACTGCTGTGTGCTGCCGCCCTACAATTCCATACTCGCCCAGGTGGTCAAGACCCAGCAGAGCGAAAAGGAACAGGGGGCCTTCGCGAAGCTATTGCAGGGTGACCCCAACGTCGGGATCGACCCGCTTGGTCGCGAGACGGTGCTGCGTGATTCGGATCTGAGCGGCAACAATTTCCAGAAGTACGTGCTGGCCTATGAGCACCATGCCCAGCCGCGCAATGACGGCCGCGGCAAGCCGCAGGTCAGTACCCTGATCAGCGCGGTAGAGGGTAATTCGCTGTTCATGTGGTCCACCATCTACGATCAAACCGTCACAACCGCTAACGGCGCCATCAAGACCTCCACTGCGGCCGAGCCCTACAATGGCGTGGTAGGCGCCCCTGTGGGTGACGGTACCATCGATGGCAGCATTACAGACAGCTATGCCAATGGCTGGATGAATCACCTCTACATCTATTCGGGTCTGGAAGGCGACAACCCGAACAATTCGACGCTTGAGAAAGACAAGGTCCGCCTTGGCATTCATGTGCCGTTCCAGTACGACTGCGGCCCTTCGGCACAACCCATGGGACCGGTTACCTCAAATGGCAAGTCTATCGGGGACGACCCAAATCACCCTTCGCTCACTGCCAACGACTGCGGCGGTCTGGCCAACGGTAACCTGCTGACCTTCTCGGGCGATCACGGCACCATCGTCTACACTCAGATGAAGGTGCTGGAGAATCTCCCGGTCACCCTGACCTCGCCACGTATCTGGGAGGCCCTGGGCCTGCCCCTGACCCCTTTTGAGGACACCATCAACTTCTTCGCTGATCCCGGCGTGGTGGACGAGGACTCGGTACGACCCTACGTCAAGATGGTGGCCAAGATGCACCGCTATGACCCGAACGACACCAGCGTCCACGACGGTGATGCAATCGGCGTCGGTGCCCCGGTACTGCAGAACGGTCAGCCGGTGGTCGGTTTCGGTACCGCTCCTATTGACATCCCCAACTGCGAACGCTGCCACTCCAATGCGCCCGACACTCCCAACTCGCCGCAGACCGGCAAGCTCGGGCAGTGGGCACTGGTGCAGTCCGAGTACAATTTCTGGAACGCATTCTATGATATTGATACGAGTATCGACCCTGCCACGGGAGAAATGACGGACTCCGACTGGTACTCGCGACTGAAGAGCGCCGCGGTCAGTATGCTCTATGACCACGACCAGCAGCACGGGACCAGTTTTACCACCGGCGGAGATGGACCTGGACCCAACCCGGATTATCCGGCGTGCGGTGGTGTGGATCCGGTTGACCCGCAGGACTGCATTGACCAGAACACAGGCATTCCGATTCAGAACACCCGCATGGGCCACGAGTCGGTCATCTGCCAGAAGTGCCACGCAGACAATGTCATCGCGGTGGTCAAGTCGGCCACTGGACCTGAAGGACAGTTGATCCGGCCCATTTCCGAGGCCATCCACCGCAACCACCGTAACACCTCCGAGTTCGATGAGAACGGCTTGCCGGGCGTGATTACCTTCAATGATCGCCTCGGCCGCGACGGCGGCTGCCAGGGCTGCCACCCGGCGCATCGCTCCGACGGTGACATGGACGGTTATCCCATAACACTGGCTGGTGAGAACTTCTACAAGGACGGCGACAACCGTCTGGCCAGTGGCGGCTGCTTCGTCGGCCGCGACGTGCACTCCAATCCCGGAAAGGATCAGGACGGGGCAGAGACGCCTGAGCACCTGAATGCCGTGGGCGCATGGTTGTCAGCTAAAGTGTTTGACAACCAGGCCGGACTGCCCGGTGGCGATGGCACTAATGACATACGCGGTATCTGGTGCACCAACTGTCACACCCAGCTGGGCCAGGAGATCTGGAAGGCCGAGGACTGCAACAACCTGATCGAGGGTGATTGTGTAAATGATGTGCGTGGCGGTGAGGTTAATCCTTCGGGCGATGTAGAAACTCCCCTTAACGCGCTGCTGGCTAGAGTCGGTGGTACCGCTCCGGCTCTGGGCAGGTCCTGGCTGGATCCGAAGGTCTCCGACCCTAACGGTGACCAGACCCACGCGATCTGGAAGGCAGCCGATCCCAACGACCCGACCACCCAGGATGCCAACGTGGCGACCCTTGAGGTCGGCCCCGGCGGCCCCGTGGTGATCACGGACGCTGATGGCGACATCAGTGTCAACATTCTCAGCTTCTGCACGACACAGGACTGTGTGGCTAGCATTGAGGCCAACCCGGGCGACGAGAGCAAGTGGCGCTATCCCGAGGGTGGGCAGGTCGACGGTACCGCAGGTTTTACCGACATTAATAATGCCGCGGTGCCGGTACCCTTCAACGCGGCCACCGACGGCCGTGACCACTGGCTGTCACCGGGCGAGCCGCACTGCGCGGACTGCCATGCGGCACCCTACACGGAGCAGAGTGGCAATATCAACGCCTTCGCGCCGTTCAACTATCCGGCCAAGGCGAGCCTGATGCGCTACTCGCGCGGTCACCGTGACATTACCTGCCAGGGTTGCCACGAGTCGACCCACGGCCTCTACCCGGTCACGCCGACCATCGACACCACCAGCTACGCCCAGGCGGCCAGCATGAACAGTGACGACTCCCACGGACCGCTGAAATGCGGCGCCTGCCACGAGGTCAACAGCAGGGGCGTGCACGATCGCATGGACGACCTGAAGTACGATGACCGGTTGGTGAAGGACGATCTTGACGCCGCCATCGGCTGGGCGCATGTGTTCACGGACAATCACAGCCCGCTTGATGACATGTGCCAGAACTGCCACGATGACGAGCGGGACGAGGTCACTGTCAGGGAAGAAGAGTGGCAGGAACACGCCATGAAGGGCCGCGCCTCTCGCCCGATGATGGACCAGGTGGAGATCGAGCTGCTTGGTGCTGTTGCGGGCACAAACCCGGACGGCAGCCTCAATGTCAGCGTTGCAAGGAACCAGCTCTGCGAGACCTGTCACGGGGATGAGTGGCGCGAGGTCTCCTGCAGGGGCGAGGACGGTGAAAAGTGGAAAGAGCACCTGGCCGAGGGCCGCGTAGCGCAGACCGTGTGGGAGCAGGTCTCAGTACTCCGCACCGGCTCCACCTGC
>JAQBDO010000143.1:0-8361 GCA_032124375.1 Gammaproteobacteria bacterium | reverse complement strand
GGGCAGGGCTGACGGATTATCAGTTGTGTTTCTGGTATGCGCTGGAAATAGAGTGCAGGCAGCAGCGCTATGGCCACTACATGACACAGCTCGGAACAAAGGTCTGTGATGTCACTGCGAATGAGCTGCACAATCCTGATGCATTCCTGAAAATGGCTGCAACGTTCCTGCTGGATATCCCGGACAGGGATGAACTGCTGCGACAGCATCAGAAAGTCTCGTCAACAGACTACAACAAGACTCCGGCAGTGCGCGAACAGAGTCTTGACCTGGAGGCGGCAGAGCAGCAGGTGTGGGAGCGGGTGTCGTATTACGAACCGTTGCTCCAGCAGCGGGTTGCCGACCGCTACAGGGATGATGTGGTTGGCTAAAAGCGGTAAGTCAACTCCAGCTCGGCGGCATAATCCTGACCATCGCTGGTAAGCTTAAAGGGTGCACCGAACTTGATATCCAGCCCATCGGACAGGGTGTAGATGATCTCGGGTGACAGGCTGAAGGCCGTGAAATCCTCGAAATCATGTTCAAGCAATGTTTCCAGCACCGGTGTCATGCGACCATAGTGGTTAAACAGGATGGCGCCTGTTGCGTAAAGGACTTCAAAGCTGACCTTGTCGCCGGTGAGGTTGATGTCGTCTGTATCCCTGAACAGTACGTAGCGCAGGTTACCGATTAAGGTCATGGCGCCATTGCGGGTATCGGTGTCGGCTTTCAGGCCAAGCTGGAAGTTATGACCCACGTGGTTGAACTTGTCGACCACCTCGCCGTTGCGTTCGGCATCGAGGACATCCATGCGTGTGCCGCCACCGGCCATCCAGGCGAGGTTGAAGCCCAGCTTGCGTTCCAGCCAGGGGACCTGACGTTCGTAAATCAGCGATGCAAAATCACGGACTCCGCCATTGCCCTCAACGTCGAGTGATTGTCCATCGTCGGGGTGGCCCGGTTTTTTGTAATCGCCTTTACCATTGGTGTAGAGCGGGAACAATAACTCAATTTGTGACACGTCGTTGATAGGGTAGGTGAAGTCAAGGGTGGCGGTGTAACCATTGAAGTCATCGAGTTCTTCCATTGGTTTGTCACGAAAATATTCAACCCGGAAGTTCAGGGTGGGGGCAACATAGGTGCGTGCATAACGGGCAAAAATCGGTTCCACTTTGCCAATTGAACCAGCGGCCATGAGGTTGCCTGACTGTGCCAGTAGCAGGGCAACAGTGAGCAGGCCAAACAGGCCTGATTGATAGATGGTCTTCAATTCCATGATTCTGTCCGGGTAAATGTTTTGTTTGGGTAGTGGATTAATGCGCTCGCCATAATACTCTAATTAATCCCTTGTTCCATACAGCATTACGCCGTGATTGCTGAGTGCCCCGGGCCAAGTGAGCGATATTTGGCCGTTTTTCGGGATATTCATTTGAACAACAGGGGCGACTGGTTTAACCTTTCGCGTCCGGCTGAAATGTCGCCGGACAAAATACGGAGAGGTGGCCGAGCGGTCGAAGGCGCACGCCTGGAAAGTGTGTAAACGGCAACGTTTCGAGGGTTCGAATCCCTCCTTCTCCACCAATAAACAAACAGGCCCCGTCAGGGGCCTTTTTATGGTTGGGTACCGGGTTCGAACCCTTAAATGACATTAAGTCGGTTCACTAGATGACTGGAGGCCACACAGACCAGAAAACAGCTGTCAGCTTCTGACTCCAAACTAACTACACTCGCCGCCCTTTGGATATTGCTCCTTTACACGGCGAATTTTCTCGTCTACCTCGAGTTGTTTGCTGTTGTCCCCCTGGCGCGCCCTGTACGCAGCATCCAGCTGTTCCTCTACACTCGGATAATCCGCCCGCCTCATGGCGGCATATTTATCCTCGTGATGGACATCCGCTATTTCCAGCAGGGTGGATTCGATTTCTTCCCTGGCAGGTCTGGGTGTGTCGGCCATCCATTCAGCGATATATGGTTCCTGCTCCGGGCTGTCCTGTGCGATGACATAGTCAACGCCTGCTACGACATTCGGGTTCAGGATGCGTATGGCACGGCAAAGTCTCAGGGCACGCTCATCGTGCCTGACGAAGTTACGTTGTTGCGCCGTCAGTTCGATGGTCTCATGCATTTTTCGCGAGTTCTTCCACAGAATGTATATCATGACGCATGCAGATATCAGCACCACGATAACGATATTAATGACCCCATTGCTCATAATAAGCTGCTCCTCTGCTGATTGACCCGCTTGCTTCAGGATTATAGCTTGAAGAGGAGTGTTCGTCCTGATTCTGCCGCGATAGCCTTGGCGGTATCCGTTTGTAGATCAGTGAGAAACTCCTTATCAATCTTCACACGGAGGATATATAGCTCGTTTGGTGAATATTTTGACAGGACTGGATATCCATTCAGGTGTTGATACGTTGCGGACTCCGTGATGTCTGATCAGGCTATAACTTGCCAGTTTACGCTGCCGGATCGTTCGCAGGACTTGCTGGAGCTATAGCAGTTACTGCAGCGTGTCATAGCCGCCGACACAATTTTGGTGTAAGGCGCAACTTGGTCAACAGTAGTCATACGGGTGATCTAATCTGCCTGCCCGGCAATGACCGACACGGGCTCAGCCGATAATTTCACAGACATTGCTGCCCATACAGACTGTGACACCAGTGCGATATATATCACGGCCAGTGCAAACATAATCGACTTGAATATCGGGTCTTTGCTAATGCCCATGTGAGCCGCCTCCCTTTGTTAACGCTAGTCAAAGTATGGAGCTTGCTGCTGCGAAGATCGTTATCTGCCTATGACAGAGTATGATCACGCAGCGCCAAAACGGTCTGTTTGCAGGATAAGCCCTGCAAGCACTGGTACTCTTTCAACCTGATAATAACGTATGCTGAACTGTCTTAAGCTGAACGCCAGATTATTTTAATAGCCACGGAAGCACACGGAAAAAAGTATCTTAAGGCATTTATGCTGCCGTGTTTTCCCGTGGCAATCATATCCGTCTTTATCAGATTGAGGCAGTACTGGTTCGGCATGCGAATATCATCCACCATCTGCTGGATGTGTGGCGGTGGCGGGGCGGTATTACGCGCGACGATGCTGGCCACAATGAAATTCAGCGCCATGCCGATGACGCCGGCACCTTCCGGAGAAATACCCGGGATCCAGTTTTCGGGAACGTTCGCGGCAAATGGTTCGATGAACACACCCTTGAAATAAATGATGTAAGCGAGTGTAAAGCCCAGGTCGGTTAACATGCCGGATGTTTGCCTTCCGGTAGGCCTCTTTTGATGTATCCATGTTGTCTCCCCGTAGATCTGGGCAGATTAGTTGTTAGTCAGGCGTGGCAGGTCATTGCTTCTGATCAGGAATGGAGCATGTCCGCAGGCTATAACAGCATAATTTGTTCGGGATTTATGCCGTAGATGCGGGGCACACGGCGTCTATGCTTATAGACGTCATCTATTTCACAATTGAGTTTAAAAAATGTCGCCGGACACTTTATAATGGGCCGCTTGGTGGCTTGTGCCGGTCCCCCCGCGACGATAAGCTGTGAACCCCGTCAGGCCCGGAAGGGAGCAGCGGCAGCAGTGGATTCGGGCGCCGGGGTGTGGCTGGTGCAGGTCACCTCTATTTTTGAACCCTGATATCAATCCAGCAGGCCATCCAACAGGGCAAGTCAATCAATGAGTTATCAGGTTCTTGCGCGTAAATGGCGCCCCCGTAATTTTACCGAGCTGGTCGGTCAGGATCACGTGCAACGGGCACTGGTCAATGCCCTCGATAGCGACCGTCTGCATCATGCCTACCTGTTTACCGGCACCCGCGGCGTTGGCAAGACCACCATCGCACGCATCTTTGCCAAGTCGTTGAATTGTGAGGAAGGTGTCAGTTCCACGCCTTGTGGAAAATGCAGTGCCTGTGAGGAAATCAATGAAGGCCGTTTTATCGACCTGATTGAAGTGGACGCCGCTTCACGCACCAAGGTTGAAGATACCCGTGAGCTTTTGGAAAACGTGCAATATGCGCCGACTCGCGGCCGCTACAAGGTGTACCTGATTGACGAGGTGCACATGCTCTCGGGGCACAGTTTTAATGCCTTGCTGAAGACGCTGGAAGAGCCGCCGCCGCATGTGAAGTTTTTGCTGGCAACCACTGACCCGCAACGTCTGCCGGTGACGATTCTGTCGCGTTGTTTGCAGTTCAATCTGAAAAGCCTCACCTTGCCGCAGATTACCGGGCAGATCGACAGCATCCTGAAGCAGGAGCAGGTGGACTCTGAGGCGGGTGCTGTGCGTGAGCTGGCATTTGCTGCCAATGGCAGTATGCGCGATGCCCTGAGTTTGCTTGACCAGGCGATTGCCTTTGGTGACGGCAAGCTCACCGAAGCCGAAGTGCGTGACATGCTGGGTACGATCGACCGGGATGTCATTTATCGACTGCTGGATGCGCTGTCCCGGGGTGATGCCGCCCTGTTGCTGGACGAGATTAACAAGACCGATGCATTTGCACCGGACTATGCGGCGCTGTTGGCAGACACGGTTTCAGTGTTGCAGCGTATTGCCATCGCACAGGTGCTGCCGGATGCCATTGATGACACCTTCGGCGATCGCGATGCGGTGCTGGCACTGGCGGACAAGCTGTCAGCCGAAGATGTACAACTGTATTACCAGATTGGCCTGATTGGACGCCGTGATTTGCCGCTGTCTCCGGAACCGCGCGGGGGGTTCGAAATGGTGATGTTGCGCATGCTGGCGTTTCGTCCGGCGGTCGTGGCTCAAAACAATGCCGCTGCGCGTGCGCCCTCGCAGCCGCCGCCGCAGTCCAGAACGCCGGTGGTGAAAAAATCGACGGCAAAGCCGGTTTCACCGGCGATGGCAACGGATGACAAGGCAGTCGCTGCCAATACGGGTGCGAGTACCCGTGAATGGGCCGGTATTATCGAGTCATTGTCTCTGAAAGGCATGGCGCGGGAGATGTCACTGAATTGCGTTTTCCACGGTGTTGAAGACGATATTATCAGGCTGACAATGGACCCGGCGCATGTGCATTTGTTGGGCAAGGCGCGTGAAGAGCAACTGGAAGCTGCCTTGTGTGAGTATTACCAGCGCAAGGTGACCGTCCGTATTGCCAGTGAGGGCAAGCTGGAAAAAGAGACACCGGCGGCACAGCGTGCTCGTCAACAGTCGGAACGACAGCAGCAGGCGGAACAGTCTATTTCGGAAGACGAGAATGTCCGGGCTATTCAGGATGCCTTTGGCGGATCGGTAAATCAGGATTCAATTCGGCCACGAGACTAACCATCGCGGCTCATGTGAATTGATAAAAGAAAATTCCTTCTCTCTCCGGAGAGTGTTGTAAAAGCAATTATGCAGGTTGGGCTGGTGCAGCCGTAACCGAACCCCTCAACTGTTTGTCGGGTTACGCTAGCGTTAACCCGATCTGCAAAGAGACTTTTGCGACAACCTCCTCCGGGAGTGGGGGGTTAATAGAGTAGCAGTATCGAACGCGGAAAGTATTATCAGTGAAGTATCAGGCAATAACAGAGAGCAAAACAAGCGAAGGGTTACAGCAGCCAGAAGAACACCAGCACGAATACCAGTACCGTTACAAATCGCCTGAATTTTACCTCATCAATCTGAAATGGACGCTTGCCATATTTTTCATCATTGCTGCAGGCTGGTTGGGCAGGTCGTTCATAGCAGCAGTATATAACCACTCAGATAGATAACTTTACAGGGATGTCTGATTTCATTTTGCAAAGTTGCCGTTCCCTGTCACATTAAACCACACCGATATAGAATTCCTGATTGGCAGAAACCGGCCAACTCCGAACATACAGCACAATGTAAAACGGCGACCCGAAGGCCGCCGTTATGGGAACGTCACTAAAAAAAATCCATGTCGCGAAGTCCGTTTCGCAAGTGACAGCTATAAACTAGCAAGTATTTGGGGTTGGATCTATTAGGGAAATCACTTACTCTTTCCGCATGATTCAGGTGCCGTAATGGTCTCAGATTGGGACAACTACAGACATACGCCAGACACCTGGCGACGGACATGTGATTGTCGTCGTACTTCGGCCAAAATGCGGCATACAAACCACACAAAATGACTCCCCAAGGAGTCGCCGCAAATAAGGTTGTAACCGGTTCTGGTGAGGCACAAAAAAGCGGACCGCATCGAGCGGCCCGCCTTTCATATCGTATTAGCCGTCTACTCTAGTAGGGGCCATGGGAACCGCACTTCACCAGACCGATGAGTTCTGTCGTGTTCCGGAGTGGCTGAACACAAACTGTATAGACCTCGTTAACATTTTGCGTGATAGTGTCTTGTGTCCAATCAACAACCGTCTGGGCGACCACACCGTTAGTGGAGAAGGCGTTCGTGTCGACAACATTGATTACATCTTCGCCGTGAAGCTCAAAACCTCCATTGATGCCCGTAATTTTAATATCCAAGGAGATTGAAGGATCTGTTAGCCAGGCGTCAGCAACCTCGACTAGAAGCTGATCGATGAGGAGGCCTGGAGTGAAATTGATGGAAAGCACTTGGCCCATAAGCGTCTCATCAAGGCTCTCACAGACATCGCCCTCGCCATCGCTATCGCCATCAGCCTGATCTGAATTGGCATCAGCTGGACAGTTATCACACGCATCACCGATACCATCAAGATCAAGGTCTGCCTGATCTGAGTTATCGGTCTGCGGACAATTATCACAGGCATCACCGACAGCATCGCCATCCGCGTCTGTCTGGTCGTTGGGTGTATAGGCACAGTTATCTACATCATCGGGAATGCCATCACCGTCCGTATCGGGCACCGGCGGCACAATGCAGGGCAGTTCAATACCGCCAGATTTTTTAAGAAATTTTCCATGAACGGACTCGCAGGCACTGATGTTTGCATTCGGATCAGCATCACAATCCATCGCCTCGCAATAGGCGTTGCATAGCCCCTTTAATGCACCACCCAGTTCTGCTTCTTCGCACACCGTCTCATCGGCGGGTGTTTGTCCATCGGGCGTTTCGGCGAACGCGACAGGCGTCATAAGAAAACCCAGCGCGGCGCACGATATTAATGTTGTGATTAATTTTTTCATTGCTAGACCCCATTTGGCGTTGTAATTATTTATTGTCAGTCTTTGTTGTACGTCAGGCAGCTGGAAAAATCCCTGCTGTTAACACAATCTGAATGGATCAAACCAATGGGAACTACCGCGTAGGGTCGTCTCCGGCCATTAAGATTGAGTGTAGGCCACTTCTAGCCAATCGCTACTGAATGTCGCCTTCGGGTGGAAACGGAAGTACATCGATTGCTTATATTAGCGTTTGGTGTAGTTCCGAGTTCGACTCGGAAGTACAGCTGGAGTGAGGTACTAATCTCAAAGTGCATAGCGGTATATGTAAGCTATTCGTAAGGAATCCAAGAAAGATGTTGGGATTACTTACAACTATTGAGGTGTTCTTTTGGGTATAGATAAGCTAATCATTTGAATACTGGGGAAAGAATATTATCGGTATAGATATTGCATAAGGTTATATAAGAGCAATTGTGCTGAATGAAAGCAGCATTTAAACAAATTTTCGGAGAGATTCACTAAAATGTCTATTAATAATGCATGTACAGCCTTGGCTGTTGGCTTTTTCTGTTTGGTAAGCTTGCCCGCCCAGGCTGTTATCGTTAATTACACTGCGTTTTTGTCCCCCGCAAACGAAGTGCCTGTGGTAACAAATGCCCCGACAGCGACTGGGGGAGGTGGAATCATCTTCCAATACGACACTACGTCCAATCTACTATCGTGGACAATTGCCTTCGAAGGTCTGACTGGAGCAGCCACTGGGGCGCATTTCCATTCGGCGCCGGCTGGTGCTAACGGGCCGGTTGAGATAAACCTCGATACCGGCGTCAACGCTGATGATGCGTCGCTAAATGCCACGATTTTTAGCAGTGGCATCGGTTCGGTGTTGGGAACATTCCAAGGTAATGGGGTGCTCAGTGCCGCCCAGAAAACTGACTTTCTGGCGGGTAATTTGTACGTGAACATACACACCGCCACAAATCCCGCGGGCGAGATCAGAGGACAAATCTTAGAGGCTCAGGTGGTACCAGTACCGGCGGCCGTCTGGCTATTCGGCTCCGGCCTGCTAGGTCTGATCGGTATTGCGAAACGCAAGAAAGCGTAACCAGCAGCCACAACGTTTACAGAGACGGCCCTTCGGGGCCGTTCTCATTTATGCTGTAGGTCTCCTTTTGGCCGACAGCTGCCTAACAGGAACTCCGCACCAGCCTGGTTCACTGCTGCCGGGAACGACGCTTTGTCCCCGTAATGAGACCTAGGGACTGATTCTAAATAAGTATTCTCTAAACAGCCGGAG
>JAQBDO010000142.1:0-6168 GCA_032124375.1 Gammaproteobacteria bacterium | reverse complement strand
CGACGACTGGTGACACCGGAGGTATCGAGACTGCCGCGCACGGTGTGATAACGCACACCAGGCAAATCCTTGACGCGACCACCGCGGATCAATACCACCGAGTGTTCCTGCAGGTTATGACCCTCACCACCAATGTAGGTAGTGACTTCAAAACCATTGGTCAAACGAACACGAGCGACCTTGCGCAATGCAGAGTTCGGTTTCTTCGGCGTCGTTGTATAAACACGCGTACAGACACCACGCTTCTGAGGACACGCCTCCAGAGCAGGAACATTACTTTTTTCCCGTTTGCGGGAACGCGGCTTGCGTACTAACTGATTAATCGTTGCCATTAACAAATAAACCCTGGAGATTTAAACAAAAAAATTCATCACCCTGAAAACAAAAGACAGGCCGGATAGACCGGCCTGTCGACAGAAGCGGAATTCTAGGATCAGGGGCTTTCCCTGTCAAGTACGATTTTCTATTCGGCAGGAGACTCCGCTACATTTTCTGCCTGTTTTTCCTCTGGCTCGTCCACAGCCGCCAGTTCTCCGGCGATATCCATCGGGGTAACCACACGCTGGCGCCTGCGCTCTTCATGGTAGGCCAGGCCGGTACCAGCCGGTATCAGGCGACCCACGATGACATTCTCCTTCAGTCCTCGCAGCACGTCACTGCTGCCTCTCACCGCCGCCTCAGTCAGTACCCGGGTGGTTTCCTGGAAGGAGGCCGCCGAAATAAAGGATTCTGTAGCCAGTGACGCCTTGGTGATACCCAACAGCAGCGGCGCCCATACCGCCCCCTCCTTGCCAGCATTCTCAAGACGCTCGGCCTCTTCCAGCACCTGCGCTTTCTCAACCTGCTCGCCTCTCAGAAAACGGCTGTCTCTTGACTCCATGATTTCGACCTTGCGCAACATCTGACGCAAAATGACCTCAATGTGCTTGTCATTGATCTTCACACCCTGCAGGCGATAAACATCCTGGATTTCCTTCACCAGATATTCCGCCATGGTAGAGGTTCCCAGCAAACGCAAAATATCGTGCCCGCTCGGCTCGCCATCGACCAGCGTTTCGCCCTTCTCGACGTGCTCACCTTCAAAAATGGTGACATGACGCCACTTGGGAATGAGTTCTTCATGCGTTTCGCCGTCATTGCCGACGATGACAACACGCTGCTTGCCCTTGGTGTCCTTGCCAAAACCAACAGTACCGGAACGTTCCGCAAGGATTGCCGGATCTTTCGGCTTGCGTGCCTCGAACAGGTCTGCCACACGTGGCAGACCGCCGGTAATATCACGTGTCTTGGAAGACTCTTGCGGGATACGCGCGATGACATCACCGACACTCACCGTGGCGCCGTCTTCCAGGCCGACAATCGCATCAGCCGGCAGAAAATACTGCGCATCCAGGTCGGTACCGGCCAGCTTCAGCGGCTCACCCTTGTTATCTACCAGCTTCACCATCGGACGTAAATCCTTACCGGCGCTACCGCGTGATTTTGGATCGGTAACAATCAGACTGGTCAGACCGGTGATTTCGTCGGTGGTCTCCTGCACACTGACACCCTCGATAAAGTCACTGAACTTCGCGAAGCCGGCAACTTCCGTCACAATCGGGTGGGTATGCGGGTCCCAGGTAGCAATAACACTGCCACCAACGACACTATCGCCATCGGCGACACTGATAACAGAACCATAAGGTACCTTGTAGCGCTCACGCTCACGCCCGAACTCATCGACCATGCCGATTTCACCGGAACGCGATACCGCCACCAGGTTCTTGTTCCTGTTGCTGACGGTCTTGATGTTATGCAGGCGCACGGTACCACCGTAGCGGACCTCGACACTGTTGACGGTCACGGCGCGACTCGCCGCACCACCAATATGGAAAGTACGCATGGTCAGCTGTGTGCCGGGCTCACCAATCGACTGCGCCGCGATCACGCCCACAGCCTCACCGGCATTCACCATGTGGCCACGCGCCAGGTCACGACCGTAACAGGCCGCACACACACCGTAGCGGTTCTCACAGGTAATCGGCGAACGCACCTTCATCTCGTCGACACCCATTGCTTCCAGCTTGTCGACCCAGGCTTCATCCAGCAAGGTGCCGAACGGCGCAACCACTTCATCGCTACCGGGACGCAGCACATCCTCGGCCGTCAGGCGACCCAGTACACGTTCACGCAACGGCTCAACAATATCACCACCTTCAACCAGCGGTGTCAGGTCCAGCCCTCCAGCCGTCCCGCAGTCATCTCCGATGACAACCAGATCCTGGGCAACATCCACCAGGCGACGCGTCAGGTAACCGGAGTTGGCGGTCTTCAAGGCGGTATCAGCCAGACCCTTGCGTGCACCGTGTGTAGAAATAAAGTACTGCAGCACGTCCAGCCCTTCACGGAAGTTCGCCGTGATCGGCGTTTCAATAATGGAGCCGTCCGGCTTCGCCATCAGGCCACGCATACCCGCCAGCTGACGTATCTGGGCGGCTGAACCACGCGCGCCGGAGTCAGCCATCATAAATACCGAGTTGAACGAAGGCTGCTTGACCGCGTTACCACTGGCATCGACAACTTCTTCAGTACCGAGTCCATCCATCATGGCCTTGGCCACCTGGTCATTGGTGCGCGACCAGATATCCACCACCTTGTTATAGCGTTCACCCATGGTCACCAGGCCGGAGGTGTACTGATTCTGGATTTCCAGCACTTCATTTTCCGCCTCGGCAAGAATCTTCTGCTTGACCTTGGGAATAACCATGTCGTCGATACCAAACGATACAGCTGAACGGGTTGCAAAAGAGAAACCCGTGTACATCAGCTGATCCGCAAAAATGACGGTCTCTTTCAGACCCACGCGGCGGTAACAGGCGTTAATCAGGTTGGAAATCGCCTTCTTGGTCATGTTCTGGTTGACCAGGTCAAACGTCAGCCCTTTGGGGATGATCTCCGACAACAGCGCACGACCGACCGTTGTTTCCACCAGGCCGGTCTGCTCCTGTGCATTGCCGTCCGCGTCATACTCAAGACGGGTAATGCGCACCTTGACCTTTGCCTGCAGCGATACCACCTTGTTTTCATAAGCCCGGTGCACTTCCGAGACATCGGCAAACACCATGCCTTCGCCCCTGGCGTTGATCGATTCCCGCGTCATGTAATAGAGACCCAGCACCACGTCCTGGGACGGCACGATAATCGGCTCGCCACTGGCAGGTGACAGGATGTTGTTCGACGACATCATCAGGGCGCGCGCCTCAAGCTGCGCCTCGATACATAGCGGTACATGCACAGCCATCTGATCGCCGTCAAAGTCGGCGTTAAAGGCTGCACAGACCAGCGGATGCAACTGGATAGCCTTGCCTTCAATAAGCACCGGCTCAAACGCCTGGATACCCAGACGGTGCAGGGTCGGCGCACGGTTTAACATCACCGGGTGTTCACGAATAACATCTTCAAGGATATCCCAGACTTCCGGACCTTCACGCTCTACCAGTTTCTTGGCCGCCTTGATGGTGGTCGCCAGACCGCGGAACTGCAGCTTGCTGAAGATAAACGGTTTGAACAGTTCCAGCGCCATACGCTTTGGCAGACCACACTGATGTAACATCAGGGTCGGTCCCACCACGATCACGGAGCGGCCGGAATAATCGACACGCTTGCCAAGCAGGTTCTGGCGAAAACGTCCCTGCTTGCCCTTGATCATGTCAGCCAGTGATTTCAGCGGGCGGCGGTTGGTACCGGTAATGGCACGACCGCGACGACCATTGTCAAGCAGCGCGTCGACAGATTCCTGCAGCATGCGCTTTTCGTTACGCACAATAATGTCCGGCGCACTCAGTTCCAGCAGTCGCTTCAAACGGTTGTTGCGGTTTATAACGCGACGGTACAGATCATTCAGGTCAGAGGTGGCAAAACGGCCACCATCCAGCGGTACCAGCGGACGCAGCTCCGGTGGCAGTACCGGCAACACCGTCATCACCATCCATTCAGGCTTGTTACCGGATTCAATAAAGTACTCGACCAGCTTGAGACGCTTGCCCAGCCGTTTCAGCTTGGTCTCCGACTTGGTGGAGCCAATTTCGTCACGCAAGCGCGCTGTCTCGACATGCAAATCGATACCCTTGAGCAGCGCAAACACGGCTTCAGCACCCATGCGGGCATCGAATTCGTCGCCATTTTCCTGAATCGCCTCGAGATAGGCTTCATCAGTCAGTAACTGGCCACGCTCCAGCGTCGTCATGCCCGGGTCAACCACCACAAACGCCTCGAAGTACAGCACGCGCTCGATATCGCGCAGCGTCATATCCAGCAACAGACCAATACGTGACGGCAGCGATTTCAGGAACCAGATATGGGCTGCCGGACTGGCCAGCTCAATATGCCCCATGCGATCGCGACGTACCTTGGCAAGCGTCACCTCGACACCGCATTTCTCGCAGACAACACCGCGATGCTTGAGTCGCGTGTACTTGCCACACAGACATTCGTAATCCTTCACCGGGCCAAAGATCTTGGCGCAAAACAGGCCATCACGTTCCGGCTTGAAGGTACGGTAGTTGATGGTTTCCGGCTTCTTGACTTCACCGTATGACCAGGAGCGGATCATGTCAGGGGAAGTCAGACCGATACGAATGGTATCGAAATCGTCATTTTGCCCCTGCGGCTTCAATAAATTTAGTAAATCTTTCATCGTCTCACCTGTGCGTTGAGTAGCGAATTACCGGTTACGAGTCCTGACCCAGTTCCATGTTCAGGCCCAGCGAGCGAATTTCCTTCACCAGCACATTAAAGGACTCGGGCATACCGGCATCCATCTGATGGTTGCCGTCAACAATGTTTTTATACATCTTGGTGCGGCCATTGACGTCATCCGACTTGACGGTCAACATTTCCTGCAAGGTGTAGGCAGCGCCATAGGCCTCCAGCGCCCACACTTCCATCTCACCAAAACGTTGCCCGCCAAACTGCGCCTTACCACCCAATGGCTGCTGGGTAACCAGGCTGTATGGTCCGGTTGAACGCGCGTGCATCTTGTCATCCACCAGATGATTCAGCTTGAGGATGTACATATAACCCACGGTCACCTGCCTGTCGAAGGCGTCACCGGTCAGGCCGTCGTACAGGGTTGTCTGCCCGGAAGTCGGCAAGTCCGCCAGTTCCAGCATCTGCTTGATCGCCGTTTCAGGCGCACCGTCAAACACCGGCGTGGCCATCGGCACACCCTTCACCAGATTCCTTGCAAGTTCCAGAATCTCGTTATCTGTCAGCGAGTCGAGATCTTCCTTGTGGCCACTGGTATTGTAAATCTTGTCGAGGAACTGACGTATCTCGACGACCTTCTGCTGTGCTTCCAGCATCTTGCCGATCTTGATACCGAGCCCCTTGGCGGCCCAGCCCAGATGCGTTTCCAGCACCTGCCCGACATTCATTCGTGACGGCACACCCAGCGGGTTCAGCACGATATCCACCGGCGTTCCGTCCGCGGAGAAAGGCATGTCCTCCACCGGCTTGATCATGGATATGACACCCTTGTTACCGTGGCGTCCGGCCATTTTATCACCGGGCTGTATGCGACGTTTAACCGCCAGGTAGACCTTGACCATTTTAAGCACACCTGGCGCCAGGTCATCGCCCGTGGTCAGCTTCTTGCGCTTGTCTTCCAGGCGTTCCTCAAAACGGTTGCGCAGCTCCTTTAGCTGTTCGGAGATTTTCTCCAGATCAGCATTGGCATCTTCATTACGCAGGTTGATCTCAAACCACTTGCTGCGGCCAATGTCGGCAAGGTAACCCCTGGTGATCTTGCTACCGGCAGCCAGCTGTTTCGGACCACCTTCCGCAACCTTGCCTTGCAGCATGGTTTCGACACGATCGAAAATATCATCTTCCATTATGCGCAACTGATCATTCAAATCCTTGCGAATCTGCGCCAGCTGGGATTCCTGTATTTGCAGGGCACGCGCATCCTTGTCAACACCGTCACGGGTAAACACCTGCACGTCAATGACGGTACCATCCATGCCACTGGGTACGCGCAGGGAGGTGTCTTTCACGTCTGCCGCTTTTTCACCAAAGATGGCGCGCAGCAGTTTTTCTTCCGGTGTCAGCTGGGTCTCACCCTTCGGCGTAACCTTGCCAACCAGGATATCGCCGGGCTTGACCTCGGCGCCGATGTAGACAATGCCG
>JAQBDO010000141.1:0-5620 GCA_032124375.1 Gammaproteobacteria bacterium | reverse complement strand
GGTCGCCGCAGAGTGCTGTGAGGTTGTTGCGTTTATTTCCGGGCTGGAACCCTAGCCAACACGTTCAGCGCGTAGCTGCTGTTTTGTCATGTTGGCGAGTACTTCAAATGATGATGTGCGTTCCGTGTCATAGGAAACGAGCATCAGGTGTGGCCGTCTTTCATTGAAGTGGGCGTGGATAACGCCCTTGGTACCGGTGATGGCTTTTTCGATATTGCGACGGGTGTTCTCACCCAGGTAGTTATCAATGTGCATTACCATGTCTGTTTTGTGCATGATTTTTACTCCTCCGAACTGGTTGGTAAAGCTTCTTTCGACGGGGTCTTTTACTGAAGTTTCGGTCTGGTTGCCGAGTAATCTTCAATGGCTGCACGTTAAATAATTACCACACAAATGTCAATGAATATTTTTATAACCCTATGTTATATATTAATAAAGTGCTTAAATACCATATTTAGTATGTGTCAATTAATCCCTTACAAGATATAGGGATAAATAAGCTGGCTCCCATCACGTAGAGCGGTGACGGGGTTGGGAGGCTGGCGGGAGCGGTGCTCAGGCCGATGCGCTGCGCGACGAACGTTTACGTTCATGCTCCAGCAGCAATTTTTTGCGCAGCCGGATATGGTTGGGCGTGACTTCTACCAGTTCATCATCGTCAATAAATTCCAGCGCCTGTTCGAGGCTCATGCGGATCGGTGGATACAGCACAATGTTTTCATCCGTTCCGGCAGCACGGATATTGGTCAGCTGCTTGCCTTTTAACGGGTTGACCACCAGGTCATTGTTGCGCGTATGAATGCCGATCAGACGGCCTTCGTAAACTTCTTCACCATGACCAATAAACAGACGACCGCGTTCCTGCAGGTTGAACAGGGCATAACCCAGCGCCTTGCCATTGCCGTTGGCAATGAGAACACCGTTGTTGCGTTGTCCGTAGTCAGCGGATTTCATTGGGGCATAGTGAGAAAACACACTGTAGATAAGTCCGGTCCCCTGGGTGCTGGTGAGAAACTCCGTACGGAACCCGATCAGGCCGCGCGCCGGCATGAGGTAGTCGAGTCGCACACGTCCCTTACCATCAGGAATCATGTCAGTGAGATCACCGCCACGCTCGCCGAGTTTTTCCATGATGGTGCCCTGGTGCTGGTCTTCTATATCAACTGTGACCTGTTCAAAGGGTTCCTGTTTTTGACCATCGATTTCCCGGATGATGACTTCCGGTCTGGATACGCCCATCTCGAAACCTTCGCGTCGCATGGTTTCAATCAGGATCGCCAGGTGCAGTTCGCCGCGACCTGATACCTTGAACTTGTCGGGATCAGCGGTGTCTTCAACGCGCAACGCAACATTGTGAATCAGCTCGCGGTCAAGCCGTTCTCTGATATTTCTCGAGGTGACGTACTTGCCATCCTTGCCTGCAAACGGTGAGTTATTGACCTGAAATGTCATGCTGACAGTAGGTTCGTCAACGCTCAGAGGCGGTAAGGCCTCGACATTGGCCGGGTCGCAGAGCGTGTCAGAGATGTTGAGTTTATCAATACCGGTAAAGGCAATAATGTCACCCGCCTGTGCTTCCGGAACCTCGATACGCTCCAGTCCATGGAAGCCAAACACCAGTCCAACCCGGACATTGCGCTGCTTTCCCTCCGTGCTGACCAGGGTAACGGGCATGTTTGTTTTCAGTTTGCCGCGCTTGATGCGACCGATACCAATAACACCGACATAACTGTTGTAGTCGAGCGTGATGACCTGCATCTGGAACGGTGCATTCAAATCAACCTGCGGTGGGGCAACGTACTTAACGATGGCCTCGAATAGTGGCGTCATGTCTTCAGCCAGCTGGTCAGTCTCTACCCCGGCATAGCCATGCAATGCAGATGCATAGATCACCGGGAAATCGAGCTGTTCATCAGTCGCGCCAAGGCGGTCAAACAATTCAAACGTCTGGTCCAGTACCCAGTCAGGTCGCGCACCCGGACGATCAATCTTGTTGATCACGACGATCGGTTTCAAGCCGAGGTCGAACGCCTTCTGTGTGACAAAGCGTGTCTGTGGCATTGGGCCATCAACGGCATCTACCAGTAGCAGGACGCAGTCCACCATCGACAGTACGCGTTCCACTTCGCCGCCGAAGTCGGCATGCCCGGGGGTGTCGACGATGTTGATGCGATAACCGTTCCAGCGGATGGCGGTGTTCTTCGATAGAATTGTGATGCCACGTTCTTTTTCCAGCTCGTTGGAATCCATGATCCGTTCCGGCGCGGCGGCCCGGTCGCCAAAGGTGCCAGACTGGCTGAGGAGCTGGTCAACGAGGGTGGTTTTGCCATGGTCGACGTGGGCGATAATGGCGATGTTTCGCAACTTACTGATCATAATGGTTTACTTGTCCGCGATGGGGGAAGGCCGTGAAAAGCCGGCAATTATACCGGTAACACCGTTTGAAGCTATATATTCCGCATGCGTACCCGGCGATTGCCGCTCACAGGTGTCTGAATTATGTTTGAAGATGATGATATGGCGGTAATAAAAAACCGCTTGTTGCAGATGCAGCAGGAATTGCAGGGTTTGCAGGCAGAGGGTGAGGCGGCGGCCGGCGTGGTCGAGCTGGACCAGACGGCAGTTGGGCGCTTGTCGAGGATGGATGCCATGCAGGGGCAGGCCATGTCCAGGGAGGCGGGGCGCCGGCGGGAGCTGGCGTTGCAGAAGATTGCCGGCGCCTTGCGGCGCATTGACAGCGGCGACTACGGTTATTGCCTGTCCTGTGATGAAGCGGTTGCAGCAGAACGCCTGGCGCTGGACCCCGTGGCAAGCCTGTGTATTGATTGTGCGAACAGGAAAGAACAACAGGTCTGACGGCTGCCCTGACGGGCGCTAAAATGAACAGGCACTTTATTTAAAGCTGAAAATATCCTGTTGGCAGGTTAACCTGTCATTCCGGCCTGCCGCCGGAATGACGAACTCATCGAAGGTTCCCTGGAAGGATTACATCAAAATGAAGACACTGTTAGTTGTCGCGCATGGTAGCCGACGCGAGGAATCCAATGACGAGGTGCGTGACATAACGGCGTGTCTCAGAGAACAAAGCGGTGATGCCTATGGCCAGGTGGAGTGTGCCTTTCTGGAACTGGCGGAGCCCTCGATACCGGACGGCTTGCGCAACGCGATTCGTGCCGGTGCAGGGCAGGTAATAGTTGTGCCGTATTTTTTGTCGGCAGGGCGACACGTGGTGACGGATATTCCGGCGGAGATTGACGTGGTGCGCAAGGAATTTCCGGATGCAGATATTGTGCTGGCGCCTTATCTGGGAGCGGCTGACGGCTTAACAGACCTGTTGCTGTTGCAGGCACGGAAAATCTAATCGCTTAATGCGTTATTGCTGACGGGTACGTCACCGCGTTCCTTTACCCGTCCTGCAGGTAAACAGTAATGCTGCACCCGTCAATGCGTACTTCAACGGCGGCCTGTTCCGGGCTGGTATCCATGATCTCGCCATCCGGTTGTTGCCAGTCAATATTGACCGGGGGGATTTCCTGCTCAGGGAGTTAATCCTGATCAGAATCTCCCGGCGCAGGCCGGGATCCAGATGTGCCGGGCAGGGTTGTTTCTGCCGGATTTCGGCTTGCGATCGATGCAGCATGTTACATCCACGGCGTGAATGCGTAGAATCCGGTTTCCCGCAGAGTTGCGGGTCGGGAACCTGTGAACGTCTTGCGAGGCGACCTTTGAAAATTTTTGTTGGAATCATGCAATGCCATTACTGCGACTGAGCAATATTTCACTGGCCTTTGGCCACCGCGCCCTGCTGGCCAATGCTGACCTGGAGATCACCCGGGGTGAGCGTGTCTGCCTGGTGGGCAGGAACGGCGAGGGCAAATCCTCGTTACTGCGTATTCTCAGTGGAGAAGTGATCGCGGATGATGGCGAGTTATGGGTGCGCCCGGGTGTGCGCATTGCCAGTCTGGCGCAGGAAGTTGGCATGGACAGTGATGACAGTGTGTTTGATGTCGTTGCCGGCGGTTTGCCGGAACTGGGCAAGCTGATATCGGATTATCATCACGTGGTGAGCGAGCTGGCACATTCAGATGCCCCGGCTTTGCTAAAACGGTTGTCAGAACTGCAACATGATCTGGAGGTGGCCAATGGCTGGCAGCTGGAGCAGCGCGTCGAGAGCGTGTTGTCACGGCTTGATCTTGATAGTGATGCAATCTTTCATTCGCTGTCCGGCGGCTGGCGACGGCGTGTGATGCTGGCGCGTGCGCTGGTTTGTGAGCCGGATGTGCTGTTGCTGGATGAGCCGACCAATCACCTCGATATTGAGGCAATCATCTGGCTGGAAGGCTACATGCTCGACTACCAGGGCGCGTTGTTGTTTGTCAGTCATGACCGCGCATTTGTGCGGCGGCTGTCGACGAAAATCATTGAACTGGATCGTGGCCAGCTGACCTCGTGGCCGGGCAGTTACGATGAGTACGTGCGTCGCAAGGCCGAGCAGCTGGAAATTGAGGGGCGTCACAATGCCCTGTTCGATAAGAAACTGTCCCAGGAAGAAGTCTGGATCCGGCAGGGTATCAAGGCGCGGCGCACGCGTAATGAAGGCCGGGTGCGGGCGCTGGAGGCACTGCGCGAAGAGCACCGCCTGCGGCGTAACCGCGGCGGCACTGCCAGGCTGCAGCTGGATAAGGGTGAGAAGTCCGGCAAACTGGTATTCGAAACGGAGCATGTTGATCTGGCTTTTGGTGACAATACTGTTATCAGGGACCTTTCGACGACCATTATGCGCGGCGACCGCATCGGTATTATCGGTCCGAATGGTGCCGGCAAGTCCACGCTAATCAAGGTGTTGCTGGGGGAGTTGCTGCCTGACAGTGGCGAGGTTCGCAGCGGCACCAGGCTGCAGGTTGCCTACTTTGACCAGCAACGTGAGCAGTTGGTGCTGGACAAGACGCTGATGGATAATGTCGCCGAAGGCAGTCAGCATGTCACCATAAATGGCCATGATCGACATGTTGCCAGCTATTTGCGCGACTTTTTATTTCCACCGGAACGTTTGCAGTCACCCGTCAGTACCCTGTCCGGAGGTGAACGCAATCGGCTGTTACTGGCGCGTCTGTTTGCGCGTCCGGCAAACCTGCTGATTATGGATGAACCCACCAATGATCTGGATGTGGAGACGCTGGAGCTGCTGGAAGAGTTGTTGATGGAGTACGACGGTACCCTGTTGCTGGTTAGTCATGACCGCGCCTTTCTCGATAATGTGGTTACCCGTTCGCTGGTGTTTGAGGGTGATGGTGTTATTGGTGAATATGTCGGCGGTTACTCTGACTGGCTGGCGCAGAAGAGCGAGAAGAAACCTGCTGCCCAGGCACGCAACAGTCAGGCAAGCCGGCAGACTGCGGATATTGATGTTGCAGTGAAGCCAAGGAAGCTGTCTTACAGGGATCAGCGCGAGCTGGACGAGCTGCCAAAACAGATAGAGGCGCTGGATGCCGAGCAGCTGCAGCTACAGGAGGCGATGGGCGATCCGGGGTTTTATCAGCAGGATAATGAAAAGGTAGCAGCGACACTGGCGCGGCTGGAGGCAGTCGGTGAAGCGCTTGAGGTTTGTTACGGTCGCTGG
>JAQBDO010000140.1:0-3582 GCA_032124375.1 Gammaproteobacteria bacterium | reverse complement strand
CTGGATGCGGCGCGTGAGCAGGTGATGTCGCATTTGCGCTTCGTGATTCGCATTGCTCGCGGCTACAGCGGCTACGGACTGGCTCAGGGAGATCTGGTGCAGGAAGGCAACAACGGCCTGATGAAGGCAGTGAAGCGTTTTGACCCGGACGCCGGTGTGCGCCTGGTTTCCTATGCCGTCCACTGGGTACGAGCCGAGATACATGAGTTTGTGCTGCGCAACTGGCGCATTGTGAAGGTCGCTACCACGAAATCCCAGCGTAAACTGTTCTTTAACCTGCGCAGCAAAAAACAACGCCTCGGCTGGCTGAGCCAGGAAGAAGTGAACGGTGTTGCTGAAGACCTCGGCGTAAAACCGGAAGTTGTCATGGAGATGGAGTCGCGCCTCAGCGGACAGGATATTGGCTTTGATTTGACAGCCGCTGATGAGGACGAGGATTCACGCCAGTTTGCACCGGCCGCCTACCTGACCAATGAGTCCAACGATCCGGCACTGACGATCGAACAGGATGACTGGCGCAGCGAAACAACAAACAAGCTGTCGATGGCGCTGGAACAGCTCGATGACCGCAGTCGCACTATTCTTCAGGAACGCTGGCTGGCCGACGAAAAGAGTACCTTGCATGAACTGGCAGCACGATACGATGTTTCCGCCGAGCGCATTAGACAGTTGGAAAAAAATGCCATCAGCAAGTTGCAGAAAACGATGCTTGCCTGAAAAGGTTCTCGTAACACAATAAAAAACGGCCCTGCGAGGCCGTTTTTTATTGCAGCTTTTACCGGCAGATCTAAATCCTGTGATTTAGGCTCTTCCCCTGACTGAGTGGGCCATTTATACAAAATGCATTCCTGCTGTTAGCAATTGGTAGAGTCGAATTCACATGTGCCCGGCACTTAATCGGGTATTCGACCCGTAGCGTTTCAGCGTGAGCTGTCATCCAGATACGGTCCCAAATTATGACGGGTAAACATGAAAAGATCCCTGTTGGTATCAGCAGTTGCCTGCTGGGCGAGCACGTCCGATATGACGGCGGCCACAAGTACGACTCTCTGATCAATACCCGGCTGCCGGACATCTTCGCGTTTCGACCCTGCTGTCCGGAAGTCGCCATTGGTCTGGGTGTGCCGCGAGAACCTATCCAGTTGGTGCGCACCGATTCGGGTATCCGCGTCAGAGGCGTGCACCACCCGCAACTCGACGTAACCCGCCAGCTGGAAGATTACGGCAGACAGGTCGTCGCGGAACAGGCGGACATCTGCGGGTATATATTCAAGGCACGCTCCCCCAGCTGTGGCATAACCGGCGTAGCGACGTGGACAGAACAGGGCGACGAGGCCAGTCAGGACGGAACCGGCGCCTATGCCGCCGCACTAATGAACGCATACCCGGGTTTACCTGTCACGAATGAGGATTATCTGCAAGATCCGGCACAGCGTGAGCATTTCATTGCAGCTGCAGTCGCCTGGTTTCACCGACTACAGAGTGGATCCGGCTAAAACATCGCGGGATGGTGCATGTAAAATGACGGCTACGTCGCTATGCTCCTTTAGCCGTCCTGCATGGCTGTCTTTCTTTAAATGTTATGGTGCTATTCATCTAACCCGACCTTCGTGCCTTATCAGGCCAGCAACGGCAGGTAATGGTCCACCAGCAGAAGAGTAAACATCGCCATCAGATACCAGATGGAATAGCCGAAGGTCTTCATTGCAATACTGTCGTCATCGCCTTTCATCAGCTTGATCGCGTAATAGAGAAAGCCTCCGCCCAGCAACAGCGCACCGGCCACGTAGAACAGGCCGCTCATTCTGAACACAAATGGCAATATACTGACGATAATCAGCATCAGCGTATACAGCAGTATCTGCAAGCGCGTGAACGGTATGCCGTGCGTCACCGGCAACATGGGGATATCGACTTTCGCATATTCATCACGCCGATGGATCGCCAGCGCCCAGAAATGCGGCGGCGTCCAGATAAAGATAATCAGGAACAGCAACAGTGCATGCGGGTCTACCGTACCGGTCAGCGCAGTCCAGCCCAGCACCGGGGGCGCGGCACCGGCCGCGCCGCCAATGACGATATTCTGTGGCGTTGCCCGCTTCAGGTACATGGTATAGACCACCGCGTAACCGACCAGCGACAGGAAGGTCAGCACCGCGGTCAGGGTGTTAATAAACACCACCAGGATAACCATGGACAGCGCGCCCAGCAGAATGGCGAAGATCATCGCATTGCCGGCATTCATCTCCCCTTGCGGCAGCGGCCGGTTATGGGTACGCGTCATCTTGGCATCTTCACGCGCGTCCAGCACATGATTAATGGCGGCGGCGGCTGAAGCTGCCATGCCTATCCCCAGATTGCCGAGCAACAGCACGTCCCAGGGCACCATACCGGGCGGCGATGTCGCCAGGAACATACCAACCATGGCAGTAAACACAATCAACGCTACAACCTTGAGTTTACACAGGCCAAGGTAGCTTTTAATGGAATCGATCATGATGCCTGCACTAGCCGATTTTTGAGTATTTCAGCAGTTTTTTCAGGTCTTTCAGCATCCCGCCCGGATCAGCATCGGTGGCATAGTACATCATCAAATTGCCCAGCGGATCGACAAAATAGATACGCTCGGCGCCTTCCATGGACACACCATCAATCAGGAAGTCCGCTGAAAATTGTTCCGCAAGGTTAGCCGGGGCCAGCGCCACATCCATGTCGGAATAGTTGCTTGCCAGCAGCTCGCCTAATGCGTCTGGCAATTCATTGCCTAACACCAGGTACAGCGTCTGAATGCGCTTCATATTTTCATTCTGCGCAATTCTTACCTGGCGCATCTTGTAAAGATTGCTACTGCACACATCATCACAATCTGCATCACCGATATACAGCAGCGTCCATTTACCCGACAGGTAGTCATTCGCAGACACATCAGCAACCATCATGTCAGCAGGCAGCGTCAGCGGTCTGGCCGGATGCACCAGCGTGCCCTGGTTGGTGGTACCTTCAGGACGCCAGCCTTGCTCGCTACTGTTATGCATAACCCAGGCGACAAATGCCGGCGTCATGAACAACAGACCCAGCAATACCAGCGCCTGGCGTGAGCTCAGAAACCCGCGTTGCTTGCTGGCAGACATTATTCTTTTCTCTTTCATCGTGTATCCGTCATTTCTCGTTTGATAACCGTTTGGTATTCACGCCGATATAAATCATCAGCAGCACGATAGCGAGCGTAAACCACTGCACCGCGTAGGCACGATGTTTATCAGGTGTAACCCCATAAACAGGCTTCCAGTCCCTGATAAAACCAAACTCGTCATCTTTTTCCAGCAACAGCAACAACGGCTGCAGCTTCACACCCAGTAACTGCTCCAGCGACTCGAGCTGGAACTCCTGTACCACCTTGGGCCAGCCGGTATTGTCCTCATCGACCTCGCCCAGCCGGAAATATTTTTGTGGTGGCAACTGGATAGTGGCATCAACCAGCACTTCTCCCGTGGTACCCGGGATCTCCGGCAGCACGGCCCGACTGCTGCCGACAGGAACCCAGCCACGATTAACCAGTAGTACCGCCTCCGAATCCGCCAG
>JAQBDO010000139.1:0-11302 GCA_032124375.1 Gammaproteobacteria bacterium | reverse complement strand
AATGTACCAGGCGGTTGTTGAGCTTGCAAAGGAGCAGAAATTCGACCTGATTTTGAGCCAGGGTGTTGTTTATTCAAGCGACAAGATTGATATCACGGCAAGCGTGCTTAAAAAGCTTGAGAAATAGCCAGCATCGAGCCTGATACTATCCTTCCCGGATAAAGCTGCGGGGCTGTCTGGATGTCACTGTCACTCGGTGAACTTGCTGAGCAAGTCAAGGGAGACCTGCAAAAAGGTGATCCGGACTGCATCGTGACGGCGGTTGCCACCTTGCAGAATGCCGCTGCGGGTGACATCAGTTTTCTGGCAAATGCCGGCTATCGCAAGTATCTGTCAGGCACACAGGCAACGGCAGTGATCCTGGGTCAGGATGATGTGGCAGATTGCCCGGTGGCGGTTATCGTTTCATCCAATCCCTACGCAAGCTATGCGCGTGCGGCTGCATTGCTTTCACCTGCAGCAGCGAACAAAAGTGGCGTGCATGCCGCGGCGATTGTGGATGATGACTGCACGGTTGATGACAGCGCATGGATAGGGCCTGGCTGTATTATTGAAAAAGGGGCCATCATCCATGCCGGTGTGCAACTGGCAGGTGGTTGTTTTATCGGGGCAGGTAGCGTAATCGGCGAGAATAGCAAACTCTCTGCCAATGTGGTTGTCTGTCACGATGTCACCATTGGCAAACGTGTCAATATAGCTCCCGGCGCAGTGATTGGCAGCGATGGTTTTGGGCTGGCAAATGATGATGGTCGCTGGCTGAATGTTCCCCAGCTTGGCAGTGTCCGGGTGGGTGATGATGTCGAAATAGGTTCCAATACCACTATCGATCGCGGTGCACTGGATGATACGGTGCTGGAAGAGGGTGTCCGGCTCGATAATCAGATTCAGATTGCGCATAATGTCCATATTGGTGCGCATACGGCTATCGCCGGTTGTGTCGGCATTTCAGGCAGTGCCAGAATCGGGAAGCACTGCATGATAGGCGGGGGGGCCGGCATTGTCGGACACCTTGAGATTGCTGACCACGTTGTCATTACCGGCATGACGATGGTGACCAAATCCATAACCAAACCAGGCGTGTATTCATCCGGTGTGCCCGCACAGGAAAATGACGCCTGGAATAAAACCTGTGCACGCATGCACCAGCTCGACAAGCTTGCACGCAAGCTGAATGCGCTGGAGCGTTCTATTGCAACAGGCCTAAAAAACACAGATGAATAGTCCGACTGTTCATTTTTTCCGGCGACCGGATCTTTTCTAAACAGGCTATTCAAATCTATGGACATGGATATACAGGAAATACTGCAACACCTGCCGCATCGATACCCTTTTCTTATGATCGATCGGGTGACTGCATTCACGGCAGGCGAATCATTGACGGGTTACAAGAACGTTACCTATAACGAACCTTTTTTTACGGGGCATTTTCCCGAGCGCCCGGTGATGCCCGGGGTGTTGATCCTCGAAGCAATGGCACAGGCAACGGGATTACTGGCATTCAGGACGGTTGAGCGTGGCGCAAAGCGCGAGAGTCTGTATTTCCTTGTGGGCATCGACAAGGCGCGTTTCAAACGCCCGGTAGAGCCAGGTGATCAACTGATACTCTCTGCAAAACTGCTGCGTGCCAGACGCGGCATCTGGGTGTTTGACTGTCAGTCGAGCGTTGCTGGCAAGGTGGTTGCCACTGCCGAAATCATGTGTACAGAGCAGGATATTGATACTTGATACATTCGACGGCGATTATTGATCCCAGTGCAGAGTTGGCGGCCAATGTTACTGTTGGGCCGTACACTGTCATTGGACCCGATGTGGTGATCGGTGCCGGTACAGAGATAGCAGCGCATGTGGTTATTAATGGTCCGACCCGCCTGGGGGAAGATAATCGCATCTTCCAGTTTGCCTCGATTGGTGCAGCACCGCAGGACAAGAAGTACGCCGGTGAACCGACCTGGCTCGAAATGGGTGATCGTAATACCATTCGCGAGTTTGTCACCATCAACAGGGGGACCGTCCAGGATGCGGGCGTGACCTCCGTGGGTGACGATAACTGGATCATGGCTTATGTACACATTGCCCATGATTGTCGTGTTGGGAACCAGACAATATTTGCCAATAATGCATCGCTGGCCGGGCATGTCACCATTGCTGACTATGTCATTCTCGGTGGCTTTACGCTGGTACACCAGTTTTGTTCGCTGGGTGCACATTCCCTGACTGCCTATGGCAGTGGCATCAGTCTGAATGTTCCGCCCTATGTCACGGTTGGCGGCAGTCCTGCACGGGCACATGGCCTGAATATGGAGGGCCTGCGACGTCGCGGCTTTTCGGAAGATACACGCAAGCTGCTGAAGCAGGCGTACAGGACGCTCTATCGTGAAAACCACTCATTGCAGGACGCTATTAAAATTCTGAAAGACAGGGCGCCGGACAATACCGAGCTGGGATTGCTGGTAAGTTTTCTGGAACAGCAGAAGCGTGGCATCGTCAGGTAGTTTGCAAACGCTGTTTACTGCTCGCTGCATAGACCGTATGAACACAGTTGCCGCGGACGGCACATTATCATGAGCAGCACATCACCCCCGCTGCGTATCGGTATCGTTGCAGGAGAAGCCTCGGGCGACAACATTGCAGCGAGCCTGATACAGGCGATACGAAAACGCGAACCGGATGCTGTTTTTGAAGGGGTCGCCGGTCCACGCATGCTAGAGGCAGGTTGTTTTAGTCTGCACCCCATGGAAAAGCTGTCTGTCATGGGGCTGGTTGAGGTGCTTGCGCACTTGCCGGAACTGTCTTCCATTCGGCGTGATCTGCGTCGTCATTTTCTGAAAACACCGCCTGATATATTTATTGGCATCGACGCTCCGGATTTTAACCTGTCCCTGGAACGCAATCTGAAACGTGCCGGTATCAGGACATTGCACTATGTCAGCCCCTCTGTATGGGCCTGGCGGCAGTACCGGGTACGCAAGATAGCGGCCAGTGTGGATTGCATGCTGACCCTGTTTCCTTTTGAGGAGCGTTTTTACAGGGAGAAGAATGTACCCGCACGCTTTGTTGGCCACCCGCTGGCTGACCTGATTGCCGATGATATTGATCCGTTGCTGGCGCGTGAGCATTTGGGTATTCAGCACCAGGGTCCACTGGTCGCGTTGTTGCCCGGTAGTCGGTTGGCTGAGGTGAGACGCCTGGCCGGGGACTTTTTGCGTGCAGCAAGCTGGTGCCTTGAGCGTCGCAGGGACATACAGTTCGTGGTGCCGCTGGCAAACAATGCCTGCCGTAGCGTGTTTGAAGAGTTGCTGGCTGCCGTTAACAAGCGGCTTCCGGTTACCCTGCTGGATGGCCAGAGTCTGGAAGCGATGGCGGCCGCCAATGCAGTTATGCTGGCATCGGGCACTGCTACACTGGAATGTCTGCTGCTAAAACGTCCCATGGTGATGGCTTATCGGCTATCACCGTTGACGTATCAACTGGCTCGCTTGCTGGTGAATACGCCGTATTACTCGCTACCCAATTTACTGGCTGACCAGCCGTTGGTAAAGGAATTTATCCAGGGAGCTATTTCCCCTGAAGCCCTTGGCGGTGAGATCCTGAGCCTGATCGAGGACCCGTCCCGAACACAGCAGCTGACATCAGTGTTTACAAAAATACATAATGAGTTGCGTCAGGATGCCAGCCGCATAGCAGCAGATACCATAATGCAGATGACAGGCAGGGCAACAAGCAATGGACAATGAGATAGTTATTCCGCCCGGACTGGTTGCCGGCGTTGACGAAGCGGGGCGCGGGCCACTGGCCGGTCCGGTCGTTGCCGGTGCAGTCATCCTGGATCCGGAAAATCCGATAGACGGACTGATGGACTCAAAGCGATTGACTGCCTTGCGTCGTGATGTGCTCTACGAGGAAATCAGGGAGAAGGCGCTTGCATGGGCTGTTGGTCATGCGGACGTTGAAGAAATTGACCGTATTAATATCCTGCAGGCAACCATGCTGGCGATGCAGCGCGCAGTAGAGGCCCTGCAAATCGTTCCGGATCACGCACTTGTCGACGGCAATCGTCGTCCGGATCTGGGTTGTCCGGTGCAGGCAATCGTCAGGGGTGACAGTCGGGTGGCCGCCATCAGTGCGGCTTCAATTATGGCAAAGGTGACACGCGACCGTGAGATGTTGTCGCTTGATGTTATCTACCCGGGGTATGGTCTGGCACAACACAAGGGTTATCCCAGCAAGGCACATATCGAGGCACTGGAAAATCTGGGTGTAACGCCGATTCACCGACGCTCCTATGCACCGGTGAGACGGGTGATGGAAAAACTCTAAGGCCTGCCTCAGGCGAAGACCGCGACGGTCTCCAGTGCCGGGTCGTAATAGGTGACTTTGTTGCGGCCGCATTGCTTACTCTTGTAAAGCGCGATATCCGCCTTGTCGAGGACGTCTTCAGCCTCCTTGACACATTCCGGGAAGCTGGCGATGCCAACGCTGACGGTACTGGCGATACGTACGCCCTGCATGTCAAAGGATGTGTTTTTAATGGCTGCGCGGATACGTTCTGCGGCTGTTCTTGCATGCTCGGTACTGGTGTGTGCCATCAGTATGACAAATTCGTCTCCGCCATAACGGGCCAGTACATCCGATGTCCTGACACATTCCCGGATCGAGTGCGCGATGGTTTTTATAAGGCGGCTGCCGGCTGCGTGGCCATGTTGATCATTAATGTCTTTGAGGCCATCAATGTCCACCATGATCACCGTGAAAGGTTGCGCGTAACGTCTGACCCGTGCGATTTCCTTTTCCAGAACCAGGTTGAAGGCGCGCATGTTTAACAGACCGGTGAGGTCATCTGTTTGAGACAGCAGGGTGATGCGTTTCTTTGCCTGCAAGATGTCTGCCGCGAGCATGGATGTCACATAGGCCACCAGCAGGAACGGCGAGAATTTTGCCATCAGCATGGTAAAGGTCTGTGCAGCAAACAGTGCTTCCGAGTAGATGTGGTAGCCCATGTACAGGTAGCAACAGGCAATGAGCACAACCTCCAGCAATGTCATCAGCTTGCCCAGCGTGATGGCTGAGGCGATGATGACCAGCAGGTACAGATTCAGCAGCGGGCTGTCGACTTTGCCGGTATACCACAGCGCAAGGGTAATAAAAATGACCATTGCCCATGTTTCAATGGCCAGTTTCAGGCGTGTCTCGCGGGCATGAAAGTTCAGATAACGGAAAACCAGCACAAAGCCGGAATAGCTGACCATTGTCAGTATCAACTTTTCAGTGTCATCGATGGGTCGTATGGGTATAAAAAAGTACAGGATTACCAGGATCAGCAGTAGCCAATGCAATTCGGCCATGCTGCGCGAAAAGCCCTTCAGCTCTTCATTTTCATAGGTAGTAGTAACCGGGTGTTTGATGGATCGTTGCATTGTCAATCTTGCGGGTAAGGATTCCTTTCAATGAGTACTCCTGCTATCGACACTGAAATCCTATTATTTAATCAGTCAGCAGGCCATAATCCGGTGGTGCATGTGACCGTCATGGCTGTGTGCCGGTCTGCTTCGCGGATAGCCGCTGTTGGATGCGGATCAAGGGTCTTTCCCTGTGGTCTTTATTCGAAACTAAAGCACTAAATAACATAATCTTACGACTTATACCTCGATAAAAACATAGAAGCAGGTTTGGGCTTGAACCCTGCTTGTGAAAACCGGAAAATTTCTTCATGCGCCCTGCATTTGTCCATCTGCATGTCCACACTGAATATTCGCTGGTGAACGGTACCGTGCGCGTCAAGCCACTGGTTCGGTGTGTTGCCGGGGCGGGCATGCCGGCCGTTGCGGTTACCGACCAGTGCAATATGTTTTCCATGGTGAAATTTTATCGTGCGGCCATGGCGCAGGGCGTCAAGCCCATCATCGGTGTCGACCTCTGGATTGCGGACAGGACTGGTGGTGCTGCGCCCTCACGGCTGGTGCTGCTTTGTAAAACGCACAGTGGTTATCTGAATCTCACCCGGCTGGTATCACGTTCCTACATAGAGGGACAGCAACGCGGTATTCCGGTACTGGAACGGGACTGGTTCGAGGGACAGTCCGAAGGGCTGATTGCCTTGTCCGGAGGACGGGCCGGTGATGTAGGGCAGGCGCTGTTGGCAAACAAGCATGCGCTTGCTGCGGAACGACTGGATGACTGGCAGCGAATTTTTCCGGACAGTTTTTATCTGGAGTTGCAGCGCACCGGTCGGGCGGGAGAAGAAGCCTATCTGCACAAGGCCATTCACCTTGCCGGCCTGAAGAGTGTGCCGGTGGTGGCCAGCAACGATGTGCATTTCCTTACAGCCGGTGACTTTGATGCGCATGAGGCGCGCGTCTGTATCAATGAAAGTCGTACGCTGGATGATCCACGCCGCTCGAAGGAATTTACCGAGCAACAATATCTGCGTTCTGCCGACGAGATGCTGGAGTTGTTCAGTGATTTGCCGGAGGCGCTGGAAAATACTGTTGAGATTGCACGTCGCTGCAATCTGCAACTGGAGCTGGGAAAAAATTATCTGCCTGACTTCCCGGTGCCGAAGGGTATGGACATGGCAAGCTATTTCCAGCAGCAGGCCGGGAAGGGACTGGAAAAACGCTTTCAGCATATTCTTGATCCGCAGGCTGAAGATGTTGCTGCGGTTCGGCAGGTCTACCTTGACCGGCTTGAACATGAGATCAAGGTCATACTCGAAATGGGCTTTCCAGGTTACTTCCTGATTGTCGCCGATTTTATTATCTGGGCGAAAGACAATGGTATTCCGGTGGGGCCGGGCCGTGGTTCCGGTGCGGGATCGCTGGTGGCCTACGCATTGACGATTACCGACCTTGATCCGCTTCGTTACGACTTGCTGTTTGAACGTTTCCTGAACCCTGAACGTGTCTCGATGCCGGATTTCGATGTCGATTTCTGTATGGAAGGCCGCGACCGGGTGATCGAGTACGTTGCCGAAAGATACGGGCGCGACAAGGTTTCGCAAATCATTACCTACGGCTCCATGGCGGCAAAGGCTGTTGTGCGTGACGTAGGCCGGGTGCTTGGGAACCCCTATGGTTTTGTCGACAGGATAGCGAAGCTGATTCCTTTTGAGATCGGTATTACCCTGGACAAGGCGCTGGAACAGGAGCCGGCCTTCAGTGAGTTATATGATGCCGATGAAGATGTGCGCACCCTGGTTGATCTGGCGCGCAAGCTGGAAGGGCTGGCCAGGAATGCCGGCAAACATGCGGGTGGTGTGGTCATTGCACCTTCACAGCTGACTGATTTTACTCCGCTGTACTGTGAGCAGGGTGGCGGGGCCCTGGTCAGTCAGTTCGACAAGGATGATGTGGAGGCCGTTGGCCTGGTGAAGTTCGACTTTCTCGGTTTGCGCACACTGACCATTATTGACTGGGCACTGAAGACCATTAATGCCCGGCAGGCCGCGAATGGCGAGCCACTGGTCGACATTGTGTCCATTCCGCTGGTCGACAAGCCGGCATTTGACTTGTTGAAGTCAGCGGCGACCACGGCCGTGTTTCAGCTGGAATCAAGTGGTATGAAGGACCTGATCCGTCGTCTGCGTCCGGATACCTTTGAAGATATCGTGGCGCTGGTGGCGCTGTTTCGTCCGGGCCCCTTGCAGTCCGGCATGGTCGATGACTTTATTGCACGTAAACACGGTGCGTTGATCAAGTACCCGCATCCTGATCTGGAACCCATTCTGAAACCAACCTACGGCATTATCCTGTATCAGGAACAGGTGATGCAGATTGCGCAGGTACTGGCTGGTTATACGCTGGGTGGCGCAGACATGCTGCGACGTGCCATGGGCAAGAAAAAACCGGAGGAGATGGAGAAGCAGCGTTCTGTTTTTCTGGAGGGTGCCAACCGGCGCGGTGTTGATGAAAAGGTAGCCGCCGGCATCTTCGACCTGATGGAGAAATTTGCCGGTTACGGTTTTAATAAAAGTCACTCGGCTGCCTATGCGCTGGTGTCTTACCAGACCATCTGGTTAAAGGCGCATTACCCGGCTGCATTTATGGCAGCGGTATTGTCGGCGGATATGGACAACACCGACAAGATTGTGCATTTGATAGCTGAATGCAGTGATATGAAACTGAAGGTGGTGCCGCCGGATGCCAACCAGTCGCAGCACCGCTTTACTGCGACGGCAGACGACACCATCGTCTATGGGCTGGGTGCCATCAAGGGTGTCGGGCAGGCAGCGATAGAAGGCTTGATTGCGGAACGTAACGACGGCGGTGAATTCGCCGACCTGTTTGACCTGTGCCGGCGCGTGGATACACGCAAGGTCAACCGGCGTGTGTTTGATGCCCTGATTCGAGCCGGTGCGCTGGACGCCATGGGTGACACGCGTGCCTCGCAGCTGGCGAATCTCGACAAGGCGCTGAAAATGGCCGAGCAGTACAGCCGCAATCTGGATACCGGACAGAATGATTTGTTTGGTGATTCGGAGTCTGCAGCGCCGCTGCCGGTTGAAAAACAGGTGCTGCCGGAGTGGGAAGAGGAGCAGCGACTGCAGGGAGAAATGGATGCGCTCGGGCTTTATTTAACAGGCCATCCGATTTCCCGCTACGCGGACGAATTAAAAAACATTACCAGTGGCAAGCTGGCAGAGCTGGCAGCCATGTGTAGCAGTGCCCCCGCCACCAGTCCGAACAAGAACAAGGAGCGCAGGGGGCGGCCCGGTGCGGATGAGCGCCCCGTGACGATTGCCGGGCTGGTTATGAGTATGCGGGTTATCAAGACCCAGCGTGGCGGCAAGATTGCGTTTCTGACACTGGACGATCGCACGGCAAGACTCGACGTGCGCGTGTTTCCGGATGTCTACGAAAAGTATCAGGCCCTGCTGGGAAAGAACAAGGTGCTGGTGGTGCAGGGTGGCATGGGTCTGGATGACTTTAGCGGTGGCTACCAGGTGACGGCGCAAAGCATCTATGACATCAACCAGGCGCGTGGCTTGTTTGCGCGACGGCTGGTGGTTGGTATTGAATCCAGTCAGGCCGGTAACGGTTTTGTTGGGCAACTGGCCGATATTCTGGAGCCCTTCAGGGAAGGACACTGCCATGTCTGTATTGATTACACGGGGGGGCAGGCGCAGGCACGGCTTGCCCTGGGTGAGGAGTGGATGGTACACCCGACCGATGAGTTGTTGCATCGTTTGCGTGATCTGGCGGGCAAGGACTGCGTACAGGTGGAATATATCTAACCGCTATGGCATTGCTGCAGCGGCCCGGGTACTTGTTTAAATACAGCAGAAACGGTACCTTGGCAGCAACATTTCAGTCGCTGCGGAATTTCTGATGAACCTTAACTTTCTTGAATTTGAACAACCCATCGCCGAGCTGGAAGCAAAGATTGATGAGCTCAACTACGTCAGTGGCGACACAGACATCAATATTTCGGAAGAAATAAAGAAGCTGAAAGAAAAAAGTCGTGCATTGACCGAGGCCATTTTTTCGAATCTCACAGCCTGGCAGGTTTCCCAGCTGGCACGTCATCCACAACGGCCCTACACGCTGGATTACATTATCCGCATCTTTACTGATTTCGAAGAACTGCACGGTGATCGTCACTATGGTGATGATCACGCCATCGTCGGTGGTATTGCTCGCCTCGATGGTGAGCCCGTTATGGTGATCGGCCAGCAGAAAGGGCGCGATACCAAAGAGAAGTTAAAGCGCAATTTCGGTATGCCGTGTCCGGAAGGTTATCGCAAGGCGCTGCGTCTGATGAAAATGGCAGAACGCTTCAAGTTGCCGGTGCTGACATTCATCGATACGCCGGGTGCCTATCCGGGCATCGGTGCTGAAGAACGCGGTCAGAGTGAGGCCATCGCCACAAACCTGATGGTGATGTCCAGTTTGAAGACCCCGATTATTTGTACCGTGATTGGTGAAGGCGGTTCCGGTGGCGCATTGGCCATTGGTGTCGGTGATCAGACGCTGATGTTGCAATATGGCACTTACTCGGTGATTTCACCGGAAGGTTGTGCCTCGATACTCTGGAAGAGTGCAGAAAAGGCATCTGAAGCCGCCGAAGCACTGGGTATTACCTCGGGCAAGTTGCGTGATCTCGGTATGGTGGACAGGATTATTCCCGAACCCCTGGGTGGTGCGCATCGTGATGTTGATGCGGTGGCAGACAATGTGAAACAGGCATTGGTCGAGACGCTCACGGAGTTACAGAAAATGCCAGTGGATGAATTGGTCGCTGCACGTTACAAGCGTTTGCAATCCTACGGGCAATATACCGAAAGTTAGAAAACCACTGAACAGGATGTGCTCCGCAGGCTCGGCACATCCTGCGTCAATGGTCTCAGCTACAAACATGAAGTTTTCCTCCGACTATCTTTTGCTACAACTTCGCAAGCAACCCGCAGCAGCCTGTTATCAGGTGGCCTTCAGCGGTGGACTGGATTCACATGCATTGTTGCATGCACTGAGTCAGCTGCGTGCAGAACTGCATGCAGATATTGGCGCTGTGCATGTTCACCATGGTCTGCAGCAGGCTGCTGATGACTGGGAGGCACACTGTCAGCGGGTGAGTGCCGAACTGGATGTGCCCTATGTGTCACTCGGTGTCGATGCCAAGGCCGGCCGTGGCGAGAGTCCGGAGGCGGCGGCACGCCGTGCGCGTTACGCGGCGCTGGCTGACTGGTTGCCCCCGGGTGAGTGCCTGTTAACGGCCCAGCACCAGGATGATCAGGCGGAAACCCTGCTGCTGCAACTGTTACGCGGCAGCGGGGTGAGCGGGCTGGCCGCCATGCCGGGGACGGCAACACTCGGGGCCGGCCGGCATCTGCGCCCGTTGCTTGAGGTAAGCCGGGAAGCGTTACGGGAATATGCCGTAGCAAACACGCTGTCGTGGATAGAAGACCCCAGCAACACGGATATCGCTTTCGATCGGAATTATCTGCGCCAGCAGGTGTTGCCGCTATTGCGGCAGCGCTGGCCTGCTGTGGCTGCAAGCCTGTCACGCAGTGCCAATCACTGTGCGGATGCAGCGCATTTGCTGGATGACCTGGCTGCACAGGAATTGCAGGCGTTGGTCAGTGGCGATCATAGTCTGTCATTGACAGGCCTTGTCACACTGTCGCTGTCGCGGCAAGCTAATGTGGTACGCCACTGGATCAAGCAGCTATCCGGAAAGACACCCTCGACGGCAGTGCTGGCGCGTATTTTCAATGATGTCGTTGCCAGCCGGCGTGATTCTGAACCCTGTGTCCGCTGGGGCAGCTACGAAATGCGTCGTTTCCGCGGGCAGTTGTATTTATTGCCCC
>JAQBDO010000138.1:0-3208 GCA_032124375.1 Gammaproteobacteria bacterium | reverse complement strand
TTACATTATGCTCATAGTCCTGGTGCTTGAACCATGAACGCACCCGTGATTTGGCACGAGATGTTTTCAGGTAACCCTGGTGTGTATTCAACCAGTCACGGCTGGGTTCACCCTGGCGGGTAGTCAGGACCTCGACCTGTTCACCATTCTGTAAAGAATAGGTCAATGGTACGATTCGCCCGTTAACCTTGGCCCCGCGACAGCGATGGCCGACCTCCGAGTGAACGGCATAGGCAAAATCCAGCGGGGTTGCGCCCTGTGGCAAGTCGATAATCCGGCCCTGCGGCGTCAATACATAGACCCGGTCATGGAATGCTTCTGACTTGAAACGATCGACAAAATCAACGGCGCTGTCTTCCTCCTCCTTCCACTCAAGCACCTGCCTGAGCCAGGCAATCTTTTCCTCATAACCGGCATCTGCACCACCACCTTCCTTGTAACGCCAGTGTGCCGCAACACCCAGCTCTGCATGCTGGTGCATTTCCTCAGTACGGATCTGTATCTCCAGGCTATGCCCTTTCGGTCCGACAACCGCCGTGTGCAGTGACCGGTAGAGATTTTTCTTGGGATTTGCGATGTAGTCATCAAACTCTCCGGCGATATGCCGCCACAACCCGTGCACGATACCCAGGACGGCATAACAATCCTTCTCTTCCTTTACCAATATGCGTACTGCGCGCATATCGAAGATCTGATCGAAATCAACCTGCTTGCGTTGCATCTTCCGCCAGATGCTATTGATATGTTTTGGCCTGCCACTGATAACTGCCTTGATACCTGCCTTCCGCAGCTCGCCATCAAGTACAGCAACAACGTTATTTATATAGCGCTCACGATCCTCACGCTTTTCAGCCAGTTGTTTGGCCAACTGCTGATACGCAGCAGGCTCCAGGTAACGCAAAGACAGGTCTTCCAGCTCCCACTTGATCTGCCATATACCCAGGCGATTTGCCAGTGGCGCATAAATATCCAGTGTTTCCTGGGCAATACGCCGCTGTCGTGCAGCATCCAGATGTTGCAACGTGCGCATATTATGCAAGCGGTCGGCCAGCTTGATGAGCACGACCCGTACATCGTCGGCCATGGCCAGCAACAGTTTTCGCAAACTTTCTGCCTGCGCATGCCCCCGGTTACCTTCCTGCTCCAGTTGCTGAAATTCACCAATGCGTTCCATCTTGGTGACGCCATCAACCAGATGCGCAATTACAGGCCCAAACTCGGATCGGATGTCATCAAGGGTGATCTCGGTATCTTCAATCACATCGTGCAATATCGCTGCAGAAAGCGTCTCGTAGTCCAGGTTCAGACCTCTAAGAATTTCGGCAACGGCAAGCACATGGCTGTAATAGGGTTCGCCGGAAGCGCGCTGCTGGTCACGATGTGCGGTATTTGCCCAGTCAGCGGCAGTTTCGAGGATCTGTTTTTCCTTATCAGGGCGTCCCTTCAGAAGCTCCCCGACAGCAGCTCGCAGACCAGCGTCGCCAGCAGCTTCCCCGGAGTTCGTGGATATGTAGTCCATGGACCATATATAGCAATAAGCGACCGATTATTAAATAACTAACTGCCTGACAGCCCGCCAATAATTGCGAACTCACACAGTAGAGAAGGGAATTACAGTCATGCCAGAACGGCATGGCTGCGAGACGGGGAAAACTACGGAACGACGTGCCCGCCCCGAGCGGGGGCATCAACTGCTGCTTCCTCACTAATGGGGGCAACGACGGCTGACGGAACAGGCGGTTTTACCGCTCCCAATTGTTCACCCGACGGGTCAGTAAATGAATCATTCAATTTTTGCACCAGCCGATTGGCCTCATCGATAACACGTTGCAGGCGCTTGTGGTTTCGACCATTCCATCCTGCCGGTGATGTCCTGAAAATGCTGTGCCAGGGACGGGTATTAAAAATAAACGCACTGCGAATGCGTTCCAGTTCCATACCGGGGGCATTCTGCTTTACAAGCTGATTGCTTACACGGCGTGCCGCAAATTTACGCACTTTAAAATGAAGGTAGACGTACACACCTGCAGCCAGCAGGCAAATAATCCACATCCAGGCAATATTATCAGTTGAACCTTGCCACCATTCCGGAGTTCCCCATCTAAAACCATCCCTGAAGCCCAACCACTGCGTAATTAGCAAAGCGGCAATAGCAAACATGGCTGCAAGCATGCCATCCGCCCAGAAAACAATTTTGCGCCAACGGGTTTTAAGGAATTCAATCCGCGGAACAAGTTTCTCTTCAATGTGGTGGGCTGTTTTTTCCAGTGCACCGGTAATTCGGTAAGCACGCTCAACGCCGACACCCTGCACGCGCCGGTGAATTTCTTCAAGGTCATGATCTCTTTTTGATTCGTAACGCCGACGTAACGCTTCATTTTCGATCGCAACGGCCACTTCAGGGTTGTATATGCAATAAAACCGGCCAGCAGTTAAACCTTCCTGTGCCAGTGCGCGCTGCCAGGCACCCACTACTTCTTCAGGATTATCATCACGCGCCGTGGTATCCATCTGGTTCAGAATAAACACAAACTTGGTGGCATCCGCACGGTGAATAGTATTTCCAACCAGGTGTAGCAGCGTGTCTCTCATCGCACCCGGTTCAGGATGGCGGGCATCGAAAAACACCAGCACCAGGTCAGACAGGTCAATGATGTGGTCAGTCAACCGCAGTGTGGCATTTCGTTGCGAATCCGCATCAAATCCAGGAGAGTCAATAATGATTCGACCACGCAGTCTTTCACTCGGGCTGGTTTTCAACTGTAGATAGGTATCTACACGCCTGCCCTCGCCCAGCTCGACCTTTTCAAGTTCATTACTTATCTGATAAAAAGGAAAACGAGGATCGGCATCCAGCGCAGTGCCCGGCAGGGCCTGTGTGCCGTGATCGCCCCCAAAGCAGATAACGGTAAACTTGTCATCCACCGCCTGGTTGCCGGTAGCCTGCAGGGTCTGACCGAGATAGTGATTGATAAAGGTGGACTTGCCGGCAGAGAATGTGCCGAGCACCGAGATCATCGGCCACCAGGATATCTGGGTTGCGAACGATTGTTCATCGCTCAATATGCCCATGGAACGACCGACCTGATCCAGGTTGCGGTAGCTTTGCACCGCATCCACCAGCACCGGATTTTCCTTGCTGAGGTGCTGCTCAAGGTTTCTGAGTCGCTGTTTAATCGTTTTCCCGGCACTAAACATCAGCACATCC
>JAQBDO010000137.1:0-12623 GCA_032124375.1 Gammaproteobacteria bacterium | reverse complement strand
TCCAGGCTCGCATGCCATGTTCCACTGTATGGGTTTGGTTCTTGCGCCATGGCGACTGGACATACAAGGAGGGTACCAGTGACCAGCCATTTAATAATTTTCATGTTTATACCTTCCCTTATACTGAGGTGACGCAGTGTAAACAGTGACTGCGGATGCTTCAGTTGTTTCGTTTGGCCTGCCGAGAAGGGCCAGACGTAGTTGTCGTGCTGTTTATAACAAGTTGGAAGATTGTGATCGTATATTGGGGCACGTGATATGACGCATATCAAGCAAAACGCTAAAGTGGAACGGTTTCAATATCAAACCATCTGGTTCTTGAACTGTCTCGGCTCACTTCTCTGAATGACCATTGGATCGGAATTCACCATTAAGTAATTATTTATATTAGCGCCTGCTAAACGGCCACTTTGGGTCGTTATGTATAGCTATACATAACGACCCCTATGTATAGCGTTGAACTATGTATAGTTTATGGATGCCCGACAGCGGCGAGCAGCGTGTTTCCTGGGTTTGATCAGATTGGGGTGATGGTGAACTAAACATAGTTTTCTGGTTTTCTGAAGTGTCATTCCCTCACTTCAGGAGACCATGATGAACTCAACGCGACAACTTCACAGCAGACCGACGGATTGGCTTCACGAGGGCCAGTTAGCGCCCTACGTTGATGCGTTCACACATTACCTGTTCGAGCGCCGCTACGCACCCCACACCATCGATACCTACCTCAGTTGCATTGCCCACTTTGCACGCTGGATGAGTCAGTGCCGGTTGGACGCCTATTGTATCGACGAGGACGTGGTCCAGCGGTTTCTCAAAAACCATTTACCGCAGTGTGCTTGTACCAGACCGGTACACCGGACTCGCAATAACCTGCGCGCAGCGCTCAGGCATCTGCTTGTCGTCCTGCGTGCCGAGGCGGTTATCACCGAACCCATAGGGGGAACGACCCCGATAGATGAGGAACTGCGTCGCTTCGACGACCATATGAACCATGTTCGCGGACTCGCCCCGGCGACGCGCAGCATGTATCTCTGCACAGTACGTCGCCTGCTCCTTGAGCAATTCGGGAGTCGGCCCGTTGTCCTCTCGGCGATCATACCCGACGATGTACGTCGATTCGTTGCCGGCCAGTGCGAGCTGTACAGTACCCCGGGCAGCGCCGGCTCGCTGGCCTCGGCGTTGCGTGGCTATTTCCGCTTCCGCACCACCTGTGGTGACCAGGTGCATGCTCTGATCGGTGTGGTGTCCTATCCGGCCAACTGGCAACTGGCTTCACTGCCGAAAGCCCTGAGCAGCACCGAGGTCGGGTACCTGGTGGATTCCCTCGGCTGGGAGGGCCCGTCGGCATACCGCGCCGGTGCCATGGTGCGCTGCGCCCTGGACCTCGGCTTGCGCTGCGGAGAGATCGCCAAGCTCGCCCTGGATGATATCGACTGGCATGCCGGAACAATCACATTACGCAGAACCAAAGGCCGTCGCGAAGACATTCTGCCTTTGCCGGAGACCACTGGCCGTGCCATTGCCGACTACCTGAGGCTCGAACGTACGCAAACCACCAGCCGGGCGGTATTCGTACGCCACGTCGCACCATGTGATCAACCGATCGGTCCCGATTGCGTGCGCAAGGCAATCCGCCAGGCCTATGCCCGCGCTGGTCTACCTTACACTCGGGCACACCTGTTGCGTCACACCATGGCCAGCCGCCTACTGGCCGGCGGCAGCTCGCTCAAAGAGGTGGCTGATGTCTTGCGTCACCGCTCACTGAACACAACGCTGATCTACGCCAAGCTCGATGGCCGGAACCTGGCAGCGGTCGCCCTGCCGTGGCCGGGGTGCGCAGCATGAACATGCCCGTCACGATGCAAGCGCACGCCGAGAACTACCTGGATGAACGCCACCAGCTCGGATATGGCTCGCGCACTACAGGTTATGTCGTCAGGAGCTTTGCACGCTACGTCGATAGTCATGGCCACGAGGGGCCGCTGACGGTTGAGGTCATGGCCGCATGGGCGCGATGCGCCAAGGCCAACGGCAATTCACCCACCACCTGGGCACGGCGGCTGAAGAGGCTGCGCCCCTTTGCCCGCTATCTGCAGCAGTTCGATCCGCGTACCGAGGTTCCGGATCACACCGTCTTCGGCAGGGTCGGCCAGCGACTGGCCCCTCACATCTACAGTGAGCAGGAGATTGCCGACTTGCTGGCTGCGGCTCGCCGTCTTAGTCCAGTTCTGCGCGGCGCAACCTACGAGACCTTGTTCGGCTTGCTGGCGGCAACCGGTCTGCGCGTCTCCGAGGCGGGGCATCTGACAGACGCGGATGTCGACCTAAAGACGGGCATGCTGACCGTCCGGCAGACCAAGTTCGCCAAGTCCCGCCATGTACCGCTGCATCCGAGCACCGTAGAGGTGTTGCGGCAGTATCGCGGGCTGTGCAAACGCCATATCACGGTCACGGACGAGACGCCGTTCTTCATCAGCATACGGGGCCAGTGTCTGGGGTTCGCCCTGAACCTGCGCCAAGTGAATCGGGTCTTCCAGCATCTACGTGATCAATTGGGCTGGGTCAATCGTGGCGCCCATGCTGCGCCGCGCATTCACGACCTGAGGCACACCTTCATCGTTCGTCGCGTACTGCTCTGGCACGCCCAGGGCGTGGATATCGATCAGGCGATGCTGTCCTTGTCCACCTACGTCGGCCACGCGATGGTTACCAATACCTACTGGTATCTGACCGGCGTACCCGAACTGATGGCAGTGGCAGCGGGCAAGTTCGAGTCTCTCATGCCAGTCTCGGAGGTGCATCATGTCTGAAGCCACCGCACACTCACCTTCGTTCCCATCGTTGGTCCAGCAGTTTTTCACGGAGTATCTGGTCACGCAGCGTGCCTTGAGCCCCCACACTGTTGCCTCTTACCGCGACGCCTTGATGCTGTTCCTGGACTTCGCACATGTGCGCCTGGGCAAGGCGCCAACCGATCTGTGTCTAGCCGATATCGAACCCGACTTGATCCTGGCGTTCCTGGACCACCTGGAGCAGCAGCGCAACAATGCGGTGCGCAGTCGCAACCTGAGACTGACGGCGCTGCGTGCGTTCTTGAAATTCGCGGCGCGTCGCGATGTCTCGTCATTGCATGCCATTGAACGTGCACTGGGTGTGCCAACGAAGCGTTTCGAGCGCCCGATGCTTGGGTTCCTCTCGCGCGAGGAGATGCTGGCAGTGATCGGAGAACCGGGCAGCACCTGGACGTCGCAGCGCGATCATCTGCTGCTGGCCATGCTCTACAACACCGGGGCTCGCGTCTCGGAGATCATCACGGTTCGTGTTGCCGATGTCGTACTGGAGACTTCGCCCTGTGTTCACCTGCGCGGCAAGGGCCGCAAGCAGCGCGCAGTGCCGTTGTGGAAGTCAACGGTTCGGGAGATCCGGACCTGGCTGCAAAGCAACTCTACACTGGGCGCCAACGCGCCCTTGCTGCCCAATCGGAAAGGGCAAGCAATGACACGCGCCAATGTTAATCAACGACTCAATATCGCTGTTGGCCGTGCAGCCGAAGTGCACCGCAACCTCGCCAAGCGGCGTATCTCGCCACACTCGATTCGGCATTCAACAGCAATGCATATGCTGCAGTCCGGCGTGGCCTTCAGTGTGATTGCGCTGTGGCTGGGACACGAGAATATGTCCACCACGCACCGGTACGTCGAGGCTGACTTGGCGATGAAAGATAAAGCTTTGGCTCGGCTTCAGGAACCCGATACGAAGATCCACCGTTACCACCCCCCTGACGCCCTGATGCAGTTCCTTCAGGGGCTGTAACTATGTATAGAGCCGCCGGCCCTGAGGTATATTGAAACAGGGGCTGGCGGGTAACCCGTTGACTCAACTATACATAGTTCAACGCTATACATAGGGGTCGACTCCTGTCCTTGCTATTTTCCTTATATAGAATGAATCCCTACGTCTGAGTTCGGGGTAGCTACGGACGTTCGCCAAGCGGCAGGCTATGACATTTGATTGGCAGCGGTACTACCGGAACCGGCCAACTTCGGACATACAGCACAAATAAATACGGCGACCCGAAGGCCGCCGTTAAGGATACTGCTAAGACAGTTTCCGCTGTCTACAGGCTGACACTATTCATGAATCAAGTTCAGATCAACCAGCGCACCATAGCAGCGCATCGTTATGTTGGTATTGTGTTCTACCAGGCAGCCAAGCATGCGACCTTCACCCGGTCTGACGTCGGAACACAGCAGCTTGATATCCGGGCCACATTTTGCCCCAAAGAAGTTGGCGTCGCCAAGCGCTTCACTGATAGTTGCCTTGCCCTTGGCAATCGCCGCATCACAACCGTCTGACAATTGATTTTCGTGACTTGTAAGGCAATTTAATATGCGATGCTCGCCGGGAGCGACATTAGCGCAGAAAGTGTTGATTTCCTTGCTGCAGCCGTCACCAACGATCTTGACCGCATTGTTTACGCCGCGGGTAATAATCGGAGAATCGACAACCAGTGCCTCTGCATCGATATTCTTGTCCTTGACTTCTTCGCTACGGCGTCTTGCCACAAATTCAGCAGCAGCGACAGTATTGACTACGGGAACCACAAACTTTACCTCTGTGCGTCGATTGGGCGCAAGGCACCTGATCAGCGATTCACCGGCCATGCCTGGACAAGTGACGAGCGGGTCTTTCGAGCCATGCGCAGTGACTCTGGTACGTTCCTTTGGCAAACCCAGTGCGATCAGCTCCGCCTGTACAGCATCGGCACGACGCTGTGACAGTTTTAGATTGTAATCATCATCACCGATTTGATCGGTGTAACCGTCAATCATTACACGAAAGATGTAGACATCGTTGTGTACGCTCATGGCCTCAGCCAATTGCAGCTTTCCAGCTTCGCTCAGCTCGGCACTATTAAAAGCAAACGCATTACCCGCCTGCAGCACTAACAGGCTAACCTGGGTGGCAACACCGGTTACCCTCGCCTTTTCTTCCCTGACGGGCACCATGTCTTTACGGTCTGCAACGATTTCCGGGTCGCACTCTTTAATAGCAACGGTCGGACTCCACTTTGAGGTTCTGGCACATTCGCCGTTGGCAGTGCGGACAACCTGCCCGCGCATATCGTACTGATAACCCACCGACACCTCGGAGGCCTGGGACGCAAGTGGTGCGAAGATGCTCCCGGCAAGCAGCAGCGTCAGGAGTGAAGTGTAATGGCGGATGGAATTTGTTGATTTCTTCATGATAGCTTCTCCGTAAATTCTGTTTATTAGTTATTGCGACCGAAACTGTATTCTATTTCTTTGCATTTGTGCAAAAACCATCACCAAAGTAACTAAACACTGAACTAAGTATGGGAAACTACATGAATTCCGCTGAAAGAAGCGCATATTGCGAAGGTCTCTAAAGGGTCGACTCCTGTCCTTGCTATTTTACTAAAATGGAATCAGTCCCTTAGTCCGAGTTCGGAACTGCAACGGACATTCGCCAGACACTTGGTGACGGGCATGTGATTGCCAGCGTAGTTCTCAGTTCAGCCAACTCCTGCTATTCGCGGAAAACCAATCACACCTGCTTAATCTGTAGTAGCTCGGAGCGTGCGCGGTCCTCGGCTTCCAGGACTCCCCCGGTTACCTGCAGCTGCACCAATATCATACATAACCTGCTGATAGTAAGTTGATAACCTAATCCTTAGGGACAGTAGAAAATCTTCCTGGTATATGGAATGGTTGAATGGTGTCACTATTTTGACGTATGGTAGATGACTAACATCAGGTTTCCACGTGACGGTCAGGTAAATCCTCTTCACGTCAATAATAATCAGATACATAAACGGGTGAGGTGGTTTCATGAAGATAACAATTTCAATGCTGAATAAACTTATGGCAGCAATGGTCATGGCGCTGTTAATGGTCGCATGTGGTGGCGGCAGTGGTGTCAGCGGTGGTGGTGGAGGCAGTATTCCCACTAAATCAGCTGCTCCGGCGGCTTCCGGCATGACACTGCGACTCACCGACGCCAAGGTCAATTCCCTTGAAGAAGTCTGGGTGACGTTTACTCAGGTGACATTCCAGCCGGCAGATGGGCGTGACCGGTTCACCCATGTCTTTGATGAACCCATAACGGTTGAGCTCACTCAGCTTGCCGGCGGCGGCGAAGTCATGTTGCTGGAAGAATACCCGCTGCCACCCGGCGATTACGAATGGATGCGGCTGGCGGTGCTCTCCGGTGAAGCACATGTAGATGAGACCTACGTGGTAGAGGATTTATCAGAAGGTGGGGGTACCTTCCCCCTGGATTGCCCGAGTTGTGCGAAAGAGCAAAGCGGCCTGAAACTCAAATGGCCGAAAGACAGCACCTGGGAAACAGAGGGATGGGTAGACTTCACGGTTGATTTTGACGTGCGCCAGTCCATTACCCTGGCAAAACCCAATGCCGGGCCGAACAAGAAATATATCCTTAAGCCTGTGCTGCAAATCCTGACAACCGAATTGGCCAGCACCTATATTCACGGTATGGTCATCAATGTCGGCCTGACGGATCCCACGATTCGTGAAGACTGCGTGGTATATGTGTTTGAAGGTCAGGGCGGTACAGTGACACTGGATGACTACTGCAGCCTGGATTTTGAAGGTGCCAACTGCGACGAAAAACGTGGGGACACTGCGCTGACAACGGCAACTGTGGACCTTGATGATGCTACCGGTGATTACCTGTACAGGACCATGTTCCTCTATCCGGGCTTTTATACAGTCGCACTGACATGCGAAGCTGACGCCGCAGATACAGAGGAAACCCTTACCTTCATCGGCAAGACCAGTTTCTTCGCAGATACGATTGCAAACGGTGCCGAGCATGATTTCAGGCTGGCCGATATTGAATTGACCCTGACCAAGGAACTGACGGCACACGACAGCCCCTACGAAGAGGGCGAGATAATTGGATACAGCTATACGGTTAGCAACGACAGTGCACTGGACGCGGATGGCGTTGTTGGTCCGGTGGTTGTCATGGATGACAAGGCACTGGTTAGCTGTGACGATGTGAACACCGTTGGCAACAATGACGACAACCTGGATCCTGGTGAGGCGGTTAACTGTACGTCCAGTTACACTGTGACCCGTGCCGATGCGCAGGCTGGCAGTGTGACCAATACGGCAACTGCCTCGATGGGCAGTACCAGCTCCAATGCGGTCATGCTAACTGTCGATACCAGTACTACACCTGTATTGGTTATTACCAAGTCGGGAGAACTGGATGGTACGTTCGCGGCAGGTCAAACGATCACCTACAGATTTGAAGCGACCAATAACGGTAATGTTGATTTAACCAACGTCGATATTTCCGATGCCCTGCCTGGACTGGGCGTGCTGAGCTGTACACCAACACAGCCGGTTGCAGTGCTGGAGATCGATGCAGCAATCAACTGTGAAGCGTCTTATGCTATCAGTGCGCAGGATGCAAGCGACGGTTCGATCAGCAACACCGCCAATGCCACGTCCACCGAGACTGGTGCTGTGGTGAGCAACCAGGTGGTGCTGTCAGCGACATAATTGCTTGCCGACTGGTTGCAAACAAAAAGAAACCGGCTTCGGCCGGCTTCTTGATTAGAATCGGCCTTCCTCAGCAATTTGCACTTCGATGTGCCACCGGCAAATCCAACCCTGCCAGATTCCTGAAGAAGCCCCGGGGCTTCACCGGCAACACCAGGCAACCCGAACATAACTGGCGTTTATTCATTGAGTTACAAGACTTGCGCCGTCAGCGTTTGGCTGTATAGCCTGCCGGGGCTATGATCTAACAAGCACAGAGTAGCTGGAAAACAATAACGGATCGCATGGGGGCCAGATTGAAAGCAACTCGACTTTCTTTTCTGTCTACAGTCAGCAGCTATCTTTTAGCGGTACTGTTTATACTGCTGCAAGCAACAGTACACGCTGCATTTACCACATTTGACAGTGGCCAAGTTCGTCCTCTGGCCATGTCATCCAGTGGTGACCGCCTGTACGTCGTCAACACACCCGACAACCAACTTGAGGTGTTCTCGGTCAACAGCTTCGGGCTGACTTACAGCACTTCCGTTCCGGTTGGACTGGAGCCTGTTGCTGTAGCTTTACGCAATGACAATGAGGTTTGGGTAGTCAATTACCTGTCCGACTCCATCACTATCATTGACGTCAGTCTCTCGCCACCGCGCGTAACCCGAACCCTGCTGGTCGGGGATGAACCCGCGGATATCGTATTTGCAGGGCCGGGTGGTAACCGGGCGTTTATCACCACGGCGCATCGAGGGCAAAATAGCCCCTGGTGCGTTGACAGCAGCAATCCCAAATGCGTGAATCCGACGAATCCAGGCCAGGCCATCACACCAGGCGTCGGTCGTGCTGATGTGTGGGTGTTCAATGCAGCCGATCAGGGACCAGCGCTGGGGGGTACCCCCGAGACTATCGTGACCCTGTTCGGTGACACACCCAAGGCGCTTACCGTCAGCCCGGATGGAAATACGGTCTATGCGGCAATCTTTAAATCCGGCAACCAAACCACAACGATAAATGAGGGCGCAGTTTGTAAAGGTGGAGCCAGTGCCGGTAGTTGTACCGTTGCAGATGCCCTGTCACCCGGTGGCCTGCCTGCACCTAACCAGTCTTCTGCTGGTGATCCTGCTCCCGACACCGGGCTCATCGTAAAATATAACGGTTCTTCATGGAGAGACGAACTCGGGCGCGACTGGTCCGGACTGGTGCGGTTCAATCTGCCTGACAAAGATGTGTTCGCTATTGACGCCACAGCTAACCCGCCGGTTGAAATAGCATCCTTCAGCGGCGTTGGTACCGTTTTATTCAACATGGCCGTGAACCCGGCTTCCGGAAAGGTCTACGTGGCCAACACGGAAGCTATCAATGAAGTGCGTTTCGAAGGCACACGGACGGTCACTAACGCGAGCACGGTTACAGGGCACCTGCACGAGGCGCGCATTACCGTCATTAACCCGGGAACAAGCAGCGTTACACCACGTCACCTTAACAAGCACATTAATTACTCGATAGTACCTTCACTTCCCGGTGTCTCGGATAATTCACTGGCAACCCCCAAGGGTATGGCCGTCACCTCGGATGGCAACACCCTGTATGTCGTGGCCAAGGGGTCGGGAAAGATCGGCGTATTTGATACCAGCGAGCTGGAAAACAACACCTTCGTACCGGATACCGCCAACCACATTCAGCTGAGTGCCGGCGGGCCTGATGGTCTGGTACTCGATGAGACCAACAAGCGCCTCTATGTCACGACCCGATTTGATAACGGGGTTTCGGTGATTGACACAACGAGCAATACAGAGATCAGTCATATCGGTCTGCATAACCCGGAACCTGCCAGCGTGATAGCAGGTCGGCAGTTTTTATACGATGCCGGGGTGAGCTCGAGTAATGGTGAGGCCTCCTGCTCAAGTTGCCACATCGAGGGCGACAAGGACGAACTGGCCTGGGACCTGGGCGATCCGGAGGGCAGCCTCATCAATAACCCACTCAACTTCGTTTTCGGTACTGGCCAACCCTTCCACCCCATGAAGGGCCCCATGACCACGCAGACATTGCGGGGCATGAACACCCACGGCTCGATGCACTGGCGCGGTGACCGTACCACAGGCAACGACGCGGGCGGTGACCCGTTTGACGAAGTCGGCGCCTTCAAGAAATTCAACGGTGCCTTCGTGGGCCTGCTCGGTCGTTCAGCGCAACTCGGCATAGCCGAGATGCAGGCCTATACTGATTTCATCCTGCAGGTAACCATGCCACCGAATCCAAACCGGAAGCTGACTGACCAGCTGACAGACGATCAGGATGCAGGCAAGACTTTCTATTTAACGCAGGTCTCCGACCTCATCACCACCTGCAATGGATGCCATGTACTGGACCCGCCCACAGGTGCTTTCGGCACCAACGGATCGGCATCCGTAGAAGGCGAACCGCAGGAATTCAAGATCGCGCATCTACGTAACCTGTATGAGAAGGTCGGCATGTTCGGTATGCCGGATGTACAGTTTTTCAACACCGGCAACAACACCCACCAGGGTGACCAGATCCGCGGCTTCGGTTTTCTCCATGATGGCAGCGTCGACACACCGTTCCGTTTTCTGAATGCCGTATTGTTTAATTTCCCCGGCGGTGACTCCCAACGCAGGGACGTGGAACAGTTTCTGCTCGCTTTTGATACGAACCTGAAACCGGTGGTTGGACAGCAGGTCACGATCAGCAACAGCAGCCCATCCAGCGCCAGCACACGCGCCAGTCTGCTGGTGGCACGCGCCGAGGCCGGCGACTGTGACGTCATCGTCAAGGGCAACTTCGGTGGTATCCAGCGAGGCGGCCTCTACATTGGTGGTGGATTTTTCCAGCTCGACGGCGCCGACTTTCCGTCTGTAAACGGAAACGATCTTGTCACACAAGCACTCATTGCGGGCAGTACAGTAACTTATACTGCGGTACCGCCCGGCGATGGCTTTCGAATCGGCATCGACCGGGACGATGACACCCTGCTCAACGAGGACGACAACTGCCCTCTCGTCGCAAACCTGGACCAGGCCAATACGGACATCGACGCCGTCGGCAATGCCTGTGACAACTGCCCGGCCGTTCCCAATAGCAGCCAGCTGGATACCGATGCCGATGGCAGTGGTGATGCCTGTGACGCAGATGATGATAACGACGGTCTGAGCGACAGCCTGGAACAGGCCGCCGGTTCCAGCAGCATACTCCTGGACACAGACGGTGATGGACTGACCGACTTCGAGGAAGTAGCCTGGGACGGCGATCCGAATACCTATATACCCGGTGCCGATCTGAATCCGGCGTCAGATGATACCGATAGTGACGGTCTGCCCGACCCGGTCGATCCAATCCCACTGGTATTCAACTACAACGATGGTGATGTCGTAACTGACAGTAACGTAAATGCCGGCGATTATTTGGTCGTCATGCGCACGGTACTCGGTCTCACCCCGGTCACCGATCACATGCTCGCCCATGCTGACCTGTACCCGGACGGCACTCCAGATGGGCTGATCACTATTCAAGACCTGATTCTGCTGCTGCAATTCTCACTCTTGCAAAAGAACTAGGGAACGCTATTGATACTCTTCCTGTAGCCTCCTCATCGTTGATTCTTGCCGATTGTAGCCAGAATTTGAATGTCCGGTATGAGTGGCGGGTTCAACTGATCGCTGCAACACTTGCCTGCAGTTTGTCTGCGGGTGTTTTATTTCCCAGAGTTTTCCCGGGGGGTTCTTTAAGCTGTCTATCCACTGTATTGAGTGTTGCCTGTGAGTGTACCGGGCAGTCAGTGCCTTTTGGGGATACTGCCCTGGTAAGCGATTAGCCTGGATAAACAGACTGCGATAAAACGTTTCGTGTGGCACCTGATGGTCCCCCACGCTTCGACAGGATGTTGTGTGTGAGAAAAACATATGGAAAACAGGATTTCACGCCGCATCACTGTTCATTGAGGGCAGGCATTACCGTCTTTCGGGGTTATACTTGATAGCACTTTTTTATCTTTCCTGTCCTGCTTTTAAAGGAAAAAAGAAATGTTCACTCTGCATCGACTACTACTGGGGTCGACAGGAATAGTGGTAGTTTCGGGTACCTTGTTGTTATCCGGTGCACCGCTAATGGCAGGCTCATCCGGCTACCAGGGTATTCGTCATTATCGCGGTCTTCATTCCGGTGGTTATTATTTCATTCGTCCGCGTTCCGCGAGATATAACAGTTGGTATCCCTGGCGTCGTAAAAATTACGGCAGCAGCTACAATCCCTATTCCAATTACGGCAACAGCTACCTGAGGCAGGCTTACCCCAATCCGCATAACACCATCAGCGAGAATGCTGAATATGGTATTGCTGACTTGCACTCCGCTACAGTTGATGCAGCAAATTCGGACACAGGGCTTGGGTGGTCATTACTTGCCAGAGGAGAAGCGCACAACGCACTAAAAATTTTCTCCATACAAACAAGAAATGACCCGAGTAACAGCATTCTTAAGGTTGGCTATGCGCTGGCCCTGGCGGAGACCGGTGACCTTCATAAAGGGGTGTCTGCGATGCGCGGTGCGTTGCGCTCAGATCCCGATTCATTGCACTACCTGATATTGGACGAGGATCTGCAAGGCATAGTCAAAAGCCTGATATCTCGTTATGAAGATGACAGTTCTCATACTACCCTGGCAATAGCAGCCAGGGATTTTATGATTGCCTCACTGTATTACCTGTTGGGCGATGCCGACTCAGCTGGCTTGATCCTGCCGGCGCAGGACACGGACAGCAGCACCCGGAATCTTGATCGCCTGATTCAGCAGCTGCCACATTGACCTGCAGGCTACCCCCTCTTGTACCCTTTCCCCAGCCAATTCATGCCTCCAGGCCAATTGATACCCTGTGACGTCTGCACAATGCAGCAACATTGGTTGAGCGGGAAGGCTTCCTTGATAGCGATATAACCACACCGGGTTCAGCAAACAGACCCTGTTCAGATAAAGATATCCACCCTGGTGAAACCCGTTCCGTCTTGAGGCCATAGAGTCCATCGACCCAAACAGGCACCGGGGTGCGCATACAATGAGGGCT
>JAQBDO010000136.1:0-4189 GCA_032124375.1 Gammaproteobacteria bacterium | reverse complement strand
AAGAAACAAGGGTCGGGGGCCTGAGGGCCTTAATTTTGGTACCTGCCATGTGCCAGGCCCGATTATACTTTAGCCTTCTCCACGGGGTCGAAAAAAAATTCACAGTAAGCGCGGACGCGGGAATTATAAATGCAGTCTATTGTTTCTATCGTAAACCTGTCGAAGACTTACGCGGGTGGTTATCAGGCGTTGAAGGACGTGTCGCTGGATATCTCACGGGGTGAGATTCTGGCGCTATTGGGACCTAACGGCGCCGGAAAAACCACGTTGATCTCGATTATCTGCGGTATCGTCAATGCCAGTTCCGGCTCGGTGACGGTGGCTGGTCATGACATTGTTGCTGACTATCGCAAAGCGCGCAGTTTGATCGGGCTGGTGCCGCAGGAGCTGACCCTCGGTGCCTTTGATACCGTGTGGAATACCCTGTGTTTCAGTCGCGGCCTGTTCGGCAGGAAAGCAAACCCCGTCTACCTTGAGCAGTTGCTGAAGGACCTGTCGCTGTGGAAGAAGAAAGACAGTGAGCTGATGACGTTGTCGGGCGGTATGAAGCGGCGGGTGCTGATCGGCAAGGCGTTGTCGCATGAACCTTCTATCCTGTTTCTGGACGAACCCACGGCAGGTGTGGACGTCGAGTTACGCAAGGACATGTGGGCGCTGGTGCGGCGTTTGCGCGAGTCCGGTGTGACGATCATCCTGACGACGCACTATATAGAAGAGGCCGAGGCGATTGCTGACCGTGTTGGTGTTATCAGCGGTGGTGAGTTGCTGCTGGTGGATGACAAGCAGACGCTGATGCATAAGCTGGGTAAACGGCAACTGCTTGTTGAGCTTGCGGAGTCGGTGAGTGCCGTGCCTGATGCGTTATCGCCCTGGGCGCTGCAGCTGTCAGATGATGGCCGTTGGCTTGTGTATGATTATGACCCGCGTAACAGCGATACGGGCGTCAGCGATTTGTTGCATGCCATCAGGGAAGCTGGCCTGAATATGAAAGACCTGCAAACCACCAAAAGTTCGCTGGAAGAAATATTCGTTAATCTGGTACGGGCGAAAACATGAATATCACCGCTGTCAAAGTCATCTATAAATATGAAATGCTGCGTGCCTGGGAGACTATGCTGCAGACCATCATATCACCGGTTATTTCCACGGCACTGTACTTCGTAGTGTTTGGTTCCGCTATTGGCACGCGCATCGAGCAGATTGACGGTGTGCCCTATGGTTTATTTATTGTGCCCGGGTTGATGATGCTGGCACTGCTTACCCAGAGTATTTCCAATGCCTCCTTTGGCATTTACTTTCCCAAGTTTACCGGCACAATCTACGAGATCCTGTCTGCGCCGATTTCTTTTTTCGAGGTTATGCTGGGTTATGTCGGGGCTGCGGCGAGCAAGTCGTTTATTATCGGATTGATCATACTGGCGACCGCCGGGTTCTTCGTGCCGCTGCAAATTGCACACCCGGTGTGGATGATGACGTTTCTGCTGCTGACCTGTATTTCCTTCAGTCTGTTCGGTTTTATTATCGGACTGTGGGCAGACAATTTTGAGAAGCTGCAACTGATTCCCATGCTGGTCATTACGCCACTGGTGTTTCTGGGTGGCAGTTTTTATTCGGTCAGCATGCTGCCACCTGCGTGGCAAACCGTCACCTTGTTTAATCCGGTGGTGTACCTGATCAGCGGTTTTCGCTGGAGTTTCTTCGAGGTCTCTGATGTAAGCGTGGGCTTGAGTCTGTTTATAGTGCTGGCGTTTTTAACCGCCTGCCTGCTGCTGGTGTGGTGGATGTTCAAAACCGGCTACCGGTTGCGGCAGTAGCCACCATTCGCCAGTCTTGAATAATCCACAGCAGCGGATCTCGTCCACGATGCAAGTGGCAGATTCACTCGCGCATGGGCTGCGCTACTGCATGTGCATCTATTGTTGCAGGTGGCGAATGTCGTTGTCTGGTATATATTTTCGACCTGCAAAAAAAAGCCCGGTATAAACCGGGCTTTTTTATTTCTTGATGAGTACTGTTACTTGCGTGAACTTGGGCCGTTGATCTCGAGGCCGTTGCTCATATAAGTGTGGAAGTACTGCAGTGTCTTGTATTCGTCACTCTGAGGCTTGTATGGCTTGGCGCGTACCTGCTTGTTACAACCGCCGTAGCGACGATGCAGTGTACCCAGACCACCCCATGCTGAGCGATACACCGGGAAACCACTGGTCTGTCCAAGAGCTGGACTCAGCAGATCGGCCCGGATCTTGTTGCCGGCGTTATAGACATGACAATCAGCACAGGCCATATTCAGCTGGCCACGCTTGGCGTAGAAGTGATTCTTGCCCTGCTGGTAGGCCGCCATGGCAGCCGGATCATCGGGTACAATAACGTTGATGATCTCGCCCCTCGAAGTGTAGTGCATGTAAGCTGAAATATCAGCGAGGTCACCTTTTTCCCAGGCCAGTGGCTTCTCACCGTTGACTGCGCGGCATGCATTGATCGACCCTTCCAGCGTAATGATAGTGCCGGATTCCTTGTCGAAGAACGGATACCTGTGAGAAATGCCGATGCCGCCTTTGTCGAAGCAGTCGGCATATGACTTGCCATTGGCGAAAGGCGTATTAAACAGTGTTTCGCCTTTCTCGAGGTTCAGCTCATAGGGAGGAAATTCCTCAATTTCTTCCCATTGCTCCCTGGATGCCGCATCGATTGAGTAAACGCCGTTTACAAAATCGTTGAAGGGCGTGTCCGGGAAGCGATTTTTGAAGTAAGCCCTGAATTCCTTCAGGTCTTGCTCCGGTGAGGCCTGTACCGACAGCGTGGTGCCGCCAAGCAGGCCAAGTACGAATGCAGCTACTAGCAGTTTTTTCATTGAGTGTTTCCCCTGCGTATCAATGGTGGTGTTATCCGGTAGACAGGTGATTACGAGATGGCCGCTTCGGCCGAATCTTTCTCACCCTTGTTGTCCACCCAGCTGAGGCTGATTGTGTCGCCAGCAGCTGCACCTTTGAAGTTAAATGACAGGTAAGGGTTTTTGGAGATCGCTCCCCCCCAGTTGGCCGTCATTACGGTTGTATCCTTGTGCTTGCAGACAACCTCCTGAATGAAATGTGCAGGAATTTTTTCGCCGGTTTTCTTGTCTTTCTGAAGGCCGGTTTCCATCGGGTGGCTGATTAGTACCTTGACGGCGGTGACACCGTCAGTGATTTTTGCGCGCAATTTAATGCTTGACATGGTGAGTCCTCTTTATGTCCTTTGTTTTAAAGTATGTCGTGGCAGGGCGGGTGGATTAACCGCCGCAACCACCGATGGTTACCTTGACTTCCTTGCTGCTGCTGTAGAGCTTGTCACCGGCCTTGACGACTGCGACAACGTTTGCGGTTTTACCCATCTTGATGCGGGTAGAAACAAAGCCCTCTGTGGTGGGGCCCAGTAAGAACTCGGCAGTCAGCGGGGTAGCGTTCTGGTCAGCAAACAGGCTGATTGAGGAAACACCATCAATAGTTGTGGTTACCGTAACCGGGACAACGGCACCGTTTTCGGCAATGTCCGGCGCCTTGATTTTGATTTTGTCACTGTTGTCCATCCCTGAGGAACCGTACAGTGCGGATAGGCTTGCGTTAACGTCAGTGGCATCGAAGGCTGCTTTCGACCATGCAGCCAGCGAGACTCTTGGTGTAAGCAGTCCGGTACTGACCGCGATTCCCACTGCGCCTGTGGCCAGTGAACCTTTAAGAAATATTCTGCGTTTCATGCTTGTCACGTGTCATTCTCCTGAGAATTTGCAATGGAATTATGGTTTTTACAGGGTGTAAACGTATTCAACAACCTGGTCAATTTCTTCTTCAGTAAGGACCCTGTTACGCCCAAACGGAATCATGATGCTGTCCGGGTTGGTTACGGTGGCATCCCAGATTTGTGCGCGCAGCTTCGCCTTGTCCGGGAAACGAACCTGCATGACGACCAATGGTGGCCCAATATTGCCCGGTAGTGTGCCGTCCCCTGCAGCATGGCATGCCAGGCAGTTGCCTTTTGTGCGGTCGAAGGCGACAGCTTTGCCTTTCTCCACGACTGAGGCTTCGTCTGCAGCGGAAGCCGGGAATGATGTGAGTAACAATGCCCCTATAAGAGCTGCAAGTGTAAATGCTGGCTTGAAAAGTTTCTTCGAGGTCTGCCGCATCATGTCTTCTCCTGATGGTTTGTGTTATGT
>JAQBDO010000135.1:0-6984 GCA_032124375.1 Gammaproteobacteria bacterium | reverse complement strand
AGGAAATAGACGCAGCAAGGTTCTCGCCGGACGACTTTCTGGCTTATGCAGAGCGCCTGCGCGCGGAGACCGAACTGCTGGGTGAATGGTTCCGGGACGCGGTGTTCTCGGCTCGCGATCGCATGGGCGGTTTTGAACTTGAGGCATGGCTGGTTGACGCTGCGGCACGCCCCGCACCCGTGAACGAGGTGTTCCTGCGCCGGCTGGGAAACCCCATGGTGGTGCCGGAACTGGCGCGCTTCAACGTGGAGCTGAATGATCATCCGCAGCACCTCTGGGGCTCGGCCCTGAGCCGCTTCGAGGCCAGCCTAGGCGCAACCTGGCGGCAATGCACACAGGTTGCCGCAGGCATGCAGACGCATCTGATTATGATCGGCATCCTGCCCACGGTGCGGGAATCGGAGCTGTCGCCGGAGAACATGTCCGACCTGAAACGCTACCGCGCCCTCAACGAGCAGGTGCTGCACCTGCGTGAAGGTCGGCCGCTGGAACTGGACATCCACGGTCGGGATCACCTGGGTGTGGCGCACAATAATGTCATGCTGGAAGCAGCAACGACGTCGTTTCAGTTGCATCTGAAGGTACATCCGCGTTCCGCCACACGTGCCTATAACGCATCAATGATCGCCTCGGCACCGATGGTAGCGGCGGCAGCAAACTCTCCCTTTCTGTTTGCTCATGATCTCTGGAATGAGACGCGTATTCCGTTGTTCGAGCAAGCGGTCGAGGTGGGTGGTTTCGCCGGGGCCGGTCACGGACCAATGCGACGGGTAACGTTTGGTTCCGGCTATGTGACGGATTCCATCCTCGAATGCTTTATTGAAAATGAACAGCATTACCCGTTGTTGCTGCCGATGCCTTTTCATGATGGCCTGGAGCAGATGTCTCATGTGCGCTTGCATAACGGCACTATCTGGCGATGGAACCGGCCGTTGATTGGTTTTGATTATGACGGCATGCCGCACTTGCGCATTGAACATCGTGTTACCCCGGGTGGCCCGACGATTGTCGACATGATTGCGAATGCGGCACTGTTTTACGGGTTGATGCAGGCATTGATGAGTGCAGATATTCCACCCGAGCAACAATTGCCGTTTTCCATGGCGCGCGATAATTTTTACGCCGCTGCACAGCGTGGGCTGGATGCGCAAGTGACCTGGCTGGAGGGTCAACGCAGCAGTGTGCAGAAATTATTACTGGAGCAGCTGCTGCCAATGGCGCGGCAGGGGCTGGAACAGCTGGAGATTGACAGCGACGATATTGATCGCTACCTCGGTATTATTGAAGCCCGGGTGCGCAGCGGCCAGAGCGGTTCTGTCTGGCAGCGAGCCTTTGTAGAACGTCATGGCGATGATCTGGCAGCGATGACGCAGGCGTATTATGCGCATCAGGAACAGGGTGCGCCGGTGCATGAATGGGATATATCCTGAGCGAAAATAAATGATGCTGAATGAGATAGAAAATCTGCCGGAGGGTCTGCTGGACGCTTCCGTGGGATCGCTTGCTGCACTGTTGGGCGGGCCGACACTGATGCACCTGCCCGGGCGGCGTCCACAACCCCTGTTTGTGACGGTGCTGGCACACGGTAATGAGAGTACCGGTTTTTACGCCTTGCAGGCGCTGTTGAAAAAATACCGTGATCAGGAATTACCGCGGGCATTATCGGTTTTTATCGGTAATGTTGACGCTGCCGCCGAGGGGCAGCGCTTCCTGAGCGGCCAGGCGGACTATAATCGCGTCTGGCCGGGTACCGAGCAGCAAGATGCCCCCGAGGCATTGATGATGCAGCAGGTGGTAGACAGTCAACGCGCACGCAAGGTCTTTGCCAGTATTGATGTCCACAATAACACCGGGATCAATCCCCATTACGGTTGCATTAATCGTGTCGACAACCAGTTCCTGCATCTCGCTTCTTTATTCAGTCGCACAGTGGTGTATTTCATTCGTCCCCTGGGCGTACAGTCAATGGCGATGTCCTGTGTCTGTCCGGCCGTGACCATAGAATGTGGCAAGCCTGATCATGAATACGGTACGGCGCATGCCTGTGACTACATGGATGCCTGCCTGCACCTCAGTGAACTGCCACAGCATCCGGTGGCGTCTCATGATGTTGATCTGTTTCATACGGTTGCGACTGTGAAAATACCAGCGGATATCAGCTTCGGCTTTGATGAGGGCGTCGCAGACCTGCAGCTGGTGCGGAATATCGATCACCTGAATTTCAGGGAATTACCGGCAGGCACGCCACTCGGCAGGATACGACCGGGTGCTGCAGTCAGGCTGGATGTCTCTGATGATAATAACCAGTCTGTGTATGACCGCTATTTTAGCATCGAGGACAATACCCTGTTAACGGCGCGGCCGCTGATGCCCTCAATGTTTACACTGGAGGAAAAAATTATTCGTCAGGATTGCCTGGGTTATCTGATGGAAAGACTGCTGCCGGAAAATACCTGAGGCTTCTCCTGGTGAGTACGCGATCAACTCATTTATTGCTGGCCCTGTCCGGCCATGGTTACGGACATTTGGCTCAATGTGCCCCCGTCGTCAATCTCCTGCGTCAGCGATTGCCGGATATGACGCTTACTGTTTGTAGCAGTCTGCCATCTGCAGTGATTGCAGCAAGAATCGACAGTGAATTTAGCTATCAGTCAATAGTGCTGGATCCGGTTCTGTGCATGTTGAACGCATGGGAAGTCGATGTTGCCGCTTCGCGGCAGGTATACCGTGCATTTCATAGAAACCGGCGGCAGGGTTACCAGGCTGACATCGGGCTACTGGAGCAGTTGGCGCCTGATCTGGTGCTGGCGGATATCCCCTACCGCATGCTGTCGGCAGCGGCTGACCGCAAGATACCGGCGGTGGGCCTGTGTTCGCTGAACTGGGCGGCAATCTATGCGGCCTATTGCGAAGACAATCCTGAAGACCGGCAGATAATGCAACAGATGATGCGTGGTTATCGCGCGGCGGATGTTTTTCTTGCCCCGACACCGTCTATTCCCATGACAGGCCTGGACAATGTCACCCGGATTGGTCCAATTGCGCGACAGGGTCGTCGGCAGAAGCAATTGTTGCAGGAATATTGTACTGCCGGTTCGGCTAAGCAGTTTGTGCTGGTTGCGCTCGGTGGTATTGCGATTCAGTTACCGCTCGATAACTGGCCATGCATTGACGGTGTCAGCTGGATATTTACAGCAGCGGTGCAGAGTGCCCGTACTGATCTGGTTGATTTCGGTTCATTGGCAATGTCGTTTATTGATGTGCTGGCCTCGGCAGATCTGGTGCTGACCAAGCCGGGTTATGGCACCTATGCCGAGGCCGTGTGCAATGGTGTACCGGTACTCACCATAGAGCGCGATGACTGGCCGGAGACTGCGTACCTGAACAGCTGGGTGCAGCAACTTGGTCATCTGCAAGTGGTGACGCGCGAACAGTTTTACACAGGTGATTTTGCATCAGAGGTAAAGGCCTTGCTGACAACAGGGACCGGACGCGGTTGTGAACCGACAGGTATCAGGCAGGCAGCGGACTCTATTCAGTCGCTGTTGTTGTAAAAGTCGTCCGAGCTGAGGGCTGGGGTGGTTCAGTCCTGCTCCAGTGCCTGTTTGGCTTGCTGGTCGGCATGGTAGGAAGAGCGCACCATGGGCCCGCTGGCAACATGGGTAAAGCCCAGTTCATAACCGAGTTCACCGAGTCGATCAAATTCATCCGGGTGTACATAACGGTCCAGCTTCAGGTGGTGTACGCTGGGTTGCAGATATTGCCCGAGCGTTAGCATGTCGCAGTCATGCGCTCGCAGATCGCGCATCACCTGTTCAACCTCCTCGATGGTCTCGCCCACGCCCAGCATTAGCCCTGACTTGGTTGGTACCTCCGGATGCAGTGCCTTGAAACGTTTCAGCAGGTTCAAAGACCAGGCGTAGTCCGAGCCGGGGCGTACTTTTTTGTAGAGGCCGGGTACGGTTTCCAGATTATGGTTGAATACATCCGGCGGTGATTTGACGAGGATCTGCAGCGCGCGGTCCATGCGGCCGCGGAAATCCGGTACCAGCACCTCGATCTTGATATTCGGGCTGTGTTTGCGAACGGCTGCGATGCATTGCGTGAAATGTCCGGCACCGCCATCACGCAGGTCATCACGGTCGACAGAAGTCACCACCACATAGCTCAGTCCCATGGCACTGATGGTGCGTCCCAGGTTTTCCGGTTCATCGCTGTCCAGCGGGTCGGGGCGTCCGTGAGCCACGTCGCAGAAGGGGCAGCGGCGAGTACAGATATCACCCATGATCATAAAGGTGGCTGTCCCACCGGCAAAGCATTCACCGATATTCGGGCATGAAGCTTCTTCGCACACAGTGTGTAAATGGTTTTCGCGCAGCACTTCCTTGAGGCGTGACACGGCAGGGTGCGATGGTGATTTGGCGCGTATCCATGACGGCTTGCGTTGCGGCCGGACAGTGGCCTCGATTTTTACAGGGATACGCGCGGTCTTGGCTGCGCCACGTTGTTTGCGTTCAATGTCGCTCATGGTGCCGGTTTGTCCAGTAGTTGTTCAAAGTGTGTCTGGAATTGTGTACTGATGGTTTCCATCGAATCATTAATTCCCAGGTCTTTTAGTTGTGTGACTTCAAGGCCACTGTAACCGCACGGATCAATCATGGAAAAGGGTGACAGATCCATATCAACATTGAGGCTGAGCCCGTGAAACGAGCAACCCTTGCGGATACGCAAGCCCAGTGCAGCAAGCTTGCGGTTGTCAATGTACACGCCAGGTGCCTTCTCGCGACGCTCTGCGCTCAGCGAATAGTCGGTGAGTAAATTAATCACGCTCTGTTCCAGTATTTTGACCAGTGATTGTACACCCAGTTGGCGCCGTTTAATGTTCAGCAGGGGGTAGACGATCAGCTGGCCGGGGCCATGGTAGGTGACTTGTCCACCGCGGTCCACGTGGATGACCGGTATATCGCCGGTTTTATGCAGATGTTCCTGCTTGCCATTGCGCCCGAGTGTGAATACCGGGGGGTGTTCGAGAAACCAGAGTTCATCCGGGGTATTGGCATGACGCGACTCTGTAAAGGTCTGCATTTCCTGCCAGACGGGCGCGTAATCCATCAGCCCAAGGTGTCTGATCGTCAGGGCCTGACCTGGCATGTTGGTGCGTCGTTATTCAGAGGGCCATGATGACTGCTTCGCAGTCGACCAGGTCCTGGTAAATGGCATCCAGTTGTTGTCGGCTGGTGGCGTTCACCGTGACAGTGACTGATACGTAATTACCTGCGGTGCTATCGCGTGTGTAAACGGCACCTTCAGTCAGATCGGGGGCATGCTTGCGGATGATTTCGACAACAATAATGTCCAGTTCGCAGCCTGCTTTTCCCATGGCCTTGATAGGGAATTCACAGGGGAACTTCAGGGGGCTTTCCTGTTCCTCGCTCATATAGTCAGTGTATCAATCTCTGCGCCGGGACTCACGTTTATCGTGAACCGCAACCAGGGCTGTTATGTGTCTCCCGGGTATCTCAATAATGGGGCATGCCGGGTGTTCTGCCCAGCGATGTCCTGTGCGGGTTCGGACGCGTCATGTGCGGGCGGTAACCATCGCCGGGACGTGGTTTATGTCCGTTCCAGGGACGGCGGTAACGGGGGTAGTACGGGTAGTAGCTCACATCCTCATTGTAGTAGGAATCTTGCAGGGCCGCCTGCGCCTCTGCACGGGCTTTGCTGGCCTCGGCATCTGCCTGTTTTCTCTCTGCCCTCAGTTTCTCATTTTCCAGGCGGCGTGTTTGCATGCGAGCGGCCTGGTTAATGACCGAGTAGAAGCCATCGTCAGGCGCGTTGCCCGGGGCGACACCACTGGCAGGTAATACCTCAAGCAGTTGCGTAACAAAGGTTGAATCCGGTGGTGGTGCTTCACTGAAATGTGTTGTGCCGCTGTCATCAACCCAGGTGTAGACCTGTTCTGCACAGGTAGCAGGCACGGGCAATGTCAGCAGCAAGGGCAGGATAATGTGGCTATATCGGTTCATGGCAGCCCGGCTCCAGGTGATTGACTCGCCGAAGCCCGATCAGTTCTGTATGCCCTTATTCTAGCCGATTGCTGTGCTTGTGGTGCACTGGTGTCCATGTTTCACCGCGATGGCATTTGAGATACTACATCAAAAATATAAAATAAAAATACAGTAAACAAGTAGATGCGATAACTTCCAAGATTTTTTTCATGTTTTTTCTACCGCTGTAATCCCTGCTGGCTGTCCTCTAAAGCCCCATGAGCGGGTGGCCGATACGTTTTGAGGGCCGGTTCTGGCTGGTCTGTCTGCGGAGAATTCACCAGGGGGCAGTAGCATGAGTGTCGTAACAGAAGACGTTGTTCTAAACAGAAAGCCACGCAAGAAACGCGGCAAGGGCATGGCCGCATTACGCAAGATACGCCGGGCTCTGGCGCGCAAGAAGCTTGAGGAAATGCACGAAGAGCAGGTGCTGAAGGAAAATATCTATGATGTGTTCGCAGACGGGGATGATGAAGTGCTAGACATCTAGCCGTTGTGCCCTTCGAAAGAGGGCCTCACCGAAATACATTTACGACTCCCTGTGGTTAACCCGTCTTGTCTGCAGGGTACCCGCGACCATGAATCTGGCATAGAATCATGGCGTGCCCGCCCGGAAAATAAAACCCCGAAAGATCAAACTCGGTTGTGATGTCATCATCAAAGACATCCTTTGCCACGCAATACGCGAGTATGCGTATGCTGCCTATCCCGAGAGTGGCTCTGAATGCGCGCAAGTTGCGCGCTACACCCTGCTGGAACTGGCGGCAGAGATTGATGCTGGTATCTCTGCTGACAACGAAACTATCGAGGTGAGCAAACGCCCGAAGGCAATGGTAAAGGCGGCACTTGAATATTACTTCAATTGTGCGGACGAAAAGCAGGGCTTGACGTCCCTGCATCAACGGGCATTATTTGACAGTTTGTTGCAGGAGCAGCC
>JAQBDO010000134.1:0-4247 GCA_032124375.1 Gammaproteobacteria bacterium | reverse complement strand
ATTGTTTGACTAGAAAAACAGGCAAGCAGGTAAAGCCCGAATGTAGCGGTGAAGTCAGGACGTTAGTGGAGATGCTGGGCCTGGTAAAGGCACACGCCGCGCAGTCCGGTTCTTGCTGTGTTGCCAAACTGTATGCGCCCTCGATTCGCGAGGCCATCGAAATAGTAGCGTCTGTTAACCAGGCATAATGCCGCAATTATACTGTTGGATTGCAGGAGTGCTCTTGTGAATCAAAAATATTTATGTGTCGGCACAGGCTGCTCGAGAGCCTTGCTTGCCTGTCTGCTTTTCATGCTGACCTCCCTGTCACAGGCGCGTGAGACATATGGCAGCAGCGATGCGCCGCTGGTTGCCGAGGTGGGTGATGTTCAAATTCACACCAGCAACCCGGATGAAATGGCGTATGTCATCAAGCAACTATTGATCAAGCGCTATATTGAAGAGCAGAAACTGCAGGCGTCGGACGCAGCGATCGCGGCATTTCTCGACAGAAAAAAGATAATGATGGAAAGCAATCGCCTGCAGATGGAAACCAGGCACGCCGAGATTCAACAGGCGCTGGCTTCTGCAACGCTCACAGCGGATGCGCGTGCCCGGCTGGAAAAGGAGCGCGATGCACTTTATGAAATGAACCGGCTGATGGCAGAGGCCGAGGGCCGGGCCGGGACGGCGGAGAGTGAGGCCGCAGAGGCTTTTGTGGCCAGGTCATTTATCGAACAATGGAAGGTAAACCAGGCGTTGTATCGGCAATACGGCGGGCGCGTGATTTTTCAGCAAAGTGGTGCCGAACCGCTTGATGCCTATCGGGATTTTTTCAGGGATGCGCAGAAATCAGGACGTTTCAGGATTATCAACAAGGAGATGGAGCCGGCTTTGTGGAGTTATTACACCACGGACAATATTCACGTGTTTTATCCCGAAGCAGGCAGCGACAAGGAACTGGCTATCAATACGCCCTGGTGGATGATGGATGAGACGGCTCAACAGTAAGCTGCAGCTCTGGCCGGGATAACCGCTCGCTTGTGCACGGAATCAACAGCTGGCAGGGGCAACAGCGATTATCGTCAGGGAGCCTGTGATAAATTGTTTCATATCGCCTGGCAGGCTGTAGTCAGTAGGACGGGTAAAGCGAAGCGTACCCGTCAGCAGCAGAGTGCTGATCCTGACGGGTACGTCGCTACGCTTCTTTACCCGTGCTACGCTGATTTGGTTATTTAAGGCTCTGCAGCGAGTCGCTGTCGGCACCAAATATCACTTCACGTTCCAGATGACGTTGTTGCTGTCCGGCATGATTTTGTTGACGCAGGCGTTGTTGCTCCATCGCCATGCGTGTCTCTCTTTGAATGGACTCCAGTTTTGTCTCGCACTGTCTGAAGCCATCGGACCACCCCTGGGAGTAATATGTGTCTCCGGTGAAGCGCCCGCGATCCTTCTGAAACTTGCCAAACTGGTTGCTACCTGCTTTTTTTCCGCTGTAGCAGCCATCATCAAAGCCATCTGCGTATGACAGCGTGCTGCCATGGTTAAGCAGCGGGTCATTCTGGGAAAGACAATGGCCGGAAATGCTCAGGCCGGTTATTAGTAGCACGCAATTTAAAACACGTTGAAGCATAAAAATTTCCCGTTTCTGTGCATCGACCGCTGCAGGATAACATGTTTATTGACCGCTTTGTTAGCCGAATTTGTCGCCCAATCGTGATCGAATTTCTGCCTCGGTAAGGTCGTCGATTTCAATAATTTTGCGTGCCGATGAGGTGCCTGAAAAAATGCGGATTGCACGCTTGTGCAGACCCAGAGTCGCGGCCAGAATTTCTGTCACCGCCGCATTTGCCTTGCCGCTTTCGGCCGGTGCGCGCACCCGGATTTTCAGGCTGTCACCAAGCCAGCCGACGATCTCGTCAGCGCAGCAACCGGGGACAACTTTCAGCGATATTTTCATGTGTTTGCCGAGCGTTGCTCCGGGGGTGACAGCAACTTATCATGCCGGGTCAATGCTGCAGCCAGCACGGGGCGTCATCCACGCTTTCGAAGTACCTGATCTCGCGCGGGGCTTTCAGGGAGAGGGAGAGAAGGATATTTGCGTGAACAGTTTCAATGCCTGTTGAAAGGCCATGCCGAATATAGTGCATATTGATGTTCCATAACGGAGTGGTTCCAGGCGCAAACAATTTAAATGCGGCTATTGCGTAATCGCAATGAATTGCTGATGACGGATACCGAGCTGAAGCTCATCGCAACGGCCGCCAGCATCGGCGACAGCAAGATGCCGAACAGCGGATACAGGACACCCGCTGCGACCGGTACGCCGAGCGCGTTGTACACAAATGCGAAGAACAGGTTCTGTCGTATGTTACGCATGACGGCGCGGCTAAGACGCCGTGCCCGTACGATGCCGCGTAAATCACCCTTGATCAACGTGATGCCTGCGCTTTCCATGGCGATATCCGTACCGGTGCCCATGGCGATGCCGACGTGTGCCTGTGCCAGTGCCGGCGCATCATTAATGCCGTCACCGGCCATGGCGACGATGTGGCCTTCGGCCTGTAGCTGTTTGACAATCTCGACCTTTCGCTGCGGCAGTATTTCTGCCTCTACCCGGTCGATCCCCAGTTCGCTGGCAACAGCCATGGCGGTGGTGTGATTGTCACCGGTCAGCATCACCACGGTGAGGCCTTCGTTGTGCAGGTCACGGATAGCGGTTGCGGTGGTCGCCTTGATCGGGTCGGCAACACCGATGAGGCCGGCCGCCACGCCGTCAACAGCAATGAACATGACTGTCTGTCCCGCAGCGCGGCCGGTTTCTGCCTGCAGCAGCAGCGCGTCTGTGTTGATGTGCAGGTCGGTGAGTAACTGGCGGTTACCGATCGCCACACGACGGCCATTGATGGCGCCACTGACCCCCTTGCCGGTGATGGAGCTAAAGTCCGTTGCCGGTTCGAGTTCGAGGCTGCGTGCGCTGGCGCCGCTGACAATGGCAGCGGCCAGCGGGTGTTCGCTGGCACGTTCCAGGCTGGCGGCCAGTTGCAGCAGCTCTGTCTCTGAAAAATTATTTACCGTCTGGATGGATACCAGTGTCGGTTTGCCTGCGGTGAGAGTGCCGGTCTTGTCGATCACCAGGGTGTCGACCTTTTCCATAATCTCCAGGGACTCGGCATTTTTAATGAGCACGCCAAGTGTGGCACCCCTGCCGGTACCGACCATGATAGACATGGGGGTGGCAAGGCCCAGTGCGCAGGGGCAGGCAATAATGAGCACTGCCACGGCATTGATAAGGGCGTGTGCCAGGCGCGGTTCCGGTCCCCACAGGCCCCAGACAATAAAAGCGCTGACGGCGACGCCGACGACGGTCGGCACAAAGTAGCCGGCGACCACGTCTGCGAGTCTTTGTATCGGCGCGCGCGAGCGTTGTGCGCTGCTGACCATCTGTACGATGCGTGACAGCAGGGTGTCAGCACCCACCTTCTCGGCACGCATCAGCAGGCTGCCGGTGCCATTGATCGTGGCTCCGATCAGGCTATCGCCACTGTTTTTTCTGACGGGCATGGGCTCGCCGGTAACCATGGCTTCATCAACACTGCTGTCACCCCCGGTCACCACACCGTCGACGGGAACTTTTTCACCGGGACGTACGCGCAGGATGTCGCCAGGGTGCACCTGCTCAAGTGCTATATCTGTTTCACTGCCATCAGCATGGACGATACGCGCCGTGTCGGGTGCCAGCCCGAGTAACAGCTTGATGGCCGTGTTGGTCTGGCTGCGGGCGCGCAGTTCCAGCACCTGCCCGAGTAAAACCAGCGCAATAATGACGGCGGCGGCTTCAAAATAAACTGCCACAGTGCCGTCGCTATGTTGCATGACGACTGGAAAAATAGCCGGTGCCATCAAGGCGACGACGCTGTAGCTCCAGGCGACACTGACGCCGAGCGCGATCAGCGTGAACATATTGAGGTTCCAGCTGATGACGGACTGCCAGCCGCGCACGAAGAATGGCCAGCCACCCCACAGCACGACCGGTGTGGCCAGTGCACATTCGATCCATTGAATGGATCGCAGCGACAGGCCGGCTGGTAGCAGCCCTTCTAACAGGCCAGGCGCCATGTCAGTCAGCATGGCAATGATAAACACCGGCAGCGCCAGTGCGGTCGAGATCCAGAAGCGCCGCGTCATATCGATGAGTTCTGCGTTCTTTTCCTCAACGGTGATGCTGCGCGGTTCCAGTGCCATGCCGCATTTGGGACAGTTGCCGG
>JAQBDO010000133.1:0-4440 GCA_032124375.1 Gammaproteobacteria bacterium | reverse complement strand
GTTAAACCGGCCCTGGAGGCAACCATTGCACGCGCGCTGAAGGAACGTCACGACATCATCATTGATGGCGTCCATGTATTGCCCATGGAACTGGACCTTGCCAGGGCCCGCGAGGCGGCGGTCGTTGTCTCTGTCATGCTGGCGGTCCCGACCCGGCAACGACTGACGGACCAGCTTTCATGGCGCAGTCGTGAGCAACCTGATCGCGGTTCAGACCGTTATCTGGATAAACTGGATGCGATCTGGGAGTTGCAGTCTTTTCTGCTTAACCTGGCAGACCAGGCGCAGATACCGGTAATCGTCAACTGGACCATTGAGGATACCGTTCGCAAGGTTCTACTCGAAGTGAACCGACGCATCAGTGAACGCTACCCGCCAGCCCCGGGAATTCTTGAGTGAGCGCAGCAAGACTCATCAGTTACCGACAACGGGACCAGTCCGGGCTCCATGGGGCCTGTATGCGATGATTAAACAGCGCCTGGCCCCACCAGAGCATGCGCGGGCGAGTACCGGCAATGCGCCTGCCGGGAACATGCAGCCGTGGAAGGCTTATGTCCCGATTGCGCTTGTCGCACTGATTGGTGTGCTGGTCACCTGGTATGCATTCAACGTAGTCACTGACTGGGAGCGCCAACGTGTACAACAGGCGTTCAGTTCGGCCGCCACCGACCGCATCCTGATGGTTGAGCGCGAGATCGAACAAAATCTTGGCGTGGTCCGGGATATTGGCAGTTTCTTCGATGCAACGCGGTGGGTGGATCGGCGTGATTTTCGCAAGTTCGTGGGGCCTGCACTGAAGCGTTATGCGAGCATAGTGGCACTGCAATGGATTCCCCGGATAACCGAGGCTGAGCGTTCCTCATTTGAAGAAGAAGCCCGCCGCAGCTTCGCGAAGTTCCGCATCAATGAAAGCAACCAGGCAGGTGAGCTGGTCAATGCTGCACAGCGTGCGGTGCATTTTCCTGTTCTCTATGTGCAGCCCTACCCGCTCAACAGGGAAACACTGGGGCTTGATCTGGCGTCAGACGCGGCGCTCCTGTACGCGTTGCAGCAAACACAAGATGCCGGACAGCTGTGGGTTTCACCACGCATTCCTCTGGAACGGGAGGGCCGCGTCGAATACGGCTTCGCGGCCCGACTGCCGGTCTACAACAAGATCAATGCGGACGAGAGCGAGGCTGAGTATGAAGAGAAATATGCTGTCCCGGATACGCTGGACATGCGGCAACAACAATTACGTGGTTTTGCAGCCGGGATTTTTCGCATCGCAGATATAATCGAAGACGCCCTGCAGAATCTCAGCCCAGGCGGCATTGATATGGTTGTCTATGATGTAGCCGGCGAGAACGAAAGGCACTATCTTTACCGGCATTCCTCCAGAAAACACTCCGCAGATACCGGCCAGGACACTCCCGAGGACAGGGGATCAGGGGAATACCTGCAGTTCACCCAGATTATCGACATCATGGATCGTCGATGGGAGGTGCTGTGCACCCCGATCCCCGGGCACTTCCTGCCAGACCCCTGGAGTGGCTGGGCCACGCTTGCGGGTGGTTTGCCCTTCACCGCCCTGCTGACGATATACCTTTCCACGCTGGTAGGACGCGCAGCGAAGGTAAAGCGTCTCGTCACCGAACGCACCACCGAACTTGAGGAGCTTAATGCAGAGCTTAACAGCGAGATTAATGAACGTCTGAAAGCCGAGACGGAACTGCAGAGACTGAATGAAACCCTGGAACAGCGTGTTGCCATACGTACGGCAGAAGCAGAACGGCATGTGGAAGAACTGGAACAGTTTGCCTATGTGACCTCGCATGACCTGAAAGCACCGCTGCGCGGTATCGCAAATCTGGCCACCTGGCTGGAGGAAGATCTGCAGGAGAAACTGACCGCCGCTACCCGCGAACAACTGACACTGCTACGCGACCGAGTGCAGCGCATGAACGCGTTGATCGAAGGCTTGCTGGAATACTCGCGTATTGGCCGCACCGCACAGTCGAAGACAAACGTCGATATCGGCGAACTGCTGGCCGAGGTCGTGGACTCGCTGGCACCACCGGAAGGAGTCACTATTGACGTGGCTGCGAACATGCCCACACTGCACACCGACCGTTTACATCTTTACCAGGTATTCTCCAACCTGCTCAGCAACGGCATCAAACACCGCAAGGCCGAACAGGGTCACATCGCAATTACCGTACAGGAACGCGGTGAATATTATGAATTCACGGTGACCGATGATGGACCCGGCATTGCGCCGCAATACCATGACAAGGTATTCATGATGTTTCAGACCCTGACGGTAAATGATTACGGCAGCAATACCGGCATTGGCCTGGCACTGGTCAAGAAAATTGTACAGGAACATGGTGGTTCGATAACATTGGATTCGCAGGAAGGTTGCGGTGCCAGCTTCCGGTTTAGCTGGCCAAAAAACGGATGAACCACAATTAGACCAGCCGGATGCACGCTATACTGTCTGTTAATTAACCGCCTCTCAGGGGGGCTGCGATGTCTGGTAGTGACGACATAATATTGCTCGTGGAAGATGACCGGGTGGATATCATGACCGTACAGCGGGCATTGAAGAAAATCGATGTCAGCAACCCGCTCTGTGTCGCACGTACCGGTGTTGAAGCACTGGGTATGTTGCGTGGCGATGGATTTCCCAGAATCGAGCCCATGCCGTCGCTGATTCTTCTGGACCTGAATCTCCCTCAAATGGGAGGCATTGAATTCCTGAAGGAGTTGCGCGCAGACCCGCTGCTGCGGGCCTTGCCGGTCATTGTACTGACCTCATCCAATGAACCAGGCGACCGGGCCGCCGCCTTCGAATACGAGGTGGATGACTACATCGTCAAGCCACACACTTTCGAGGAGTTTTCTCACGCCATGGCCATCATTCTTGCCGGCTGGTCCGAAGAAAACGCTGATTAAGTTGTGCCTCACGAATGCTTGACAGTGCACAAATCAGGCGCCAGGCCTGCCTTGCCCCTGATGGTGGCCGCCGTCAATCAGCAGCTGCCGGTACTACCTGCCAGCTGTTGACCATGACTGCCAGACTTCCGGATGTGGCGACGCGAAGGCCATCGTCGCCGAGCACCTCATTGTGAACCAGTCCTGCCCCAATCTGATAAAGACAGATCTGATCGCCACGGAAGCACACGGAAAAACACGGAAGAACAAATAATTTACAATCCTTTTTTCCGTGCCATTCCGTGTGCCTCCGTGGCTATAACACTCCTTACTGCCACGGCGTATATAGCTCCAGCCAGACCGGCCGCCATGGCCAATCAATCGGTAAACTTGCCGCTGCGCACCCGCTCGACTTCCATCATCTCGAGCTCGCGCGAGCCTGACACGATGATGTTCTCATCGAGCGCGAAGTCCAGCGAGTCGTCGAGCCGTGTATAAGGCACGGCATTCAGGATTGCCTTGATGGCATTCAGCCGCGCCTGGTGCTTGTTGTTGGAACGCACCACTGTCCATGGCGAATCGATGGTATGGGTACGTTTCAGCATTTCATATTTCACGCTGGTGAAATCATCCCAGCGGTCCTGCGCCTGCAGGTCGACCTCGCTGAGTTTCCACTGCCGTAGCGGGTCCGTCTTGCGGCGGTCGAAGCGGCGCGCCTGCTCTTCCTTGGTGACACTGAAGTAGAGTTTCACCAGGATGGTGTTCTGCCGGACCAGGTCGCGCTCAAAGCCCACCACGCCGCGCATAAAGTCATAGTATTCCTTTTCGCTGCAATAGCTGAACACACGCTCGACCATGGCGCGGTTGTACCAGCTGCGGTCGAACAACACGATTTCGCCGGCGCGCGGGAACGTCGATACGTATTTCTGGTAATACCACTGGGTCTTCTGTTCCTCGGTCGGCTTGCCGAGCGCCACCACGCGGTAATGCTTCTCATTCATATAGCGGGTTACCCGGCGTATGGTGCCGCCCTTGCCCGCCGCGTCCCGGCCCTCGAAGAGGATGATCATACGTCGCTGTTTTTCCTCAAGGTATTGCTGCACCCCCAGCAACTCTGCCTGGAACGGCTTGAGCTCTTCATCGCACCGGTAGCGCTTGACGGCCTTCCGGTTCTCCGCCTTCCGACGCGTCTTCTCTTCTATCAACTGCTCAAGGTTAAATTCCTGATCCACTGTCATATACTCCATGATATCTGTTCTGTGCCTGGCCCAATAAAACACCGGGCGCAAACGACACCCCTCGCTAACCGGTTGCAACAGGCAGATAATAAAGCTTCCCGGTCCATGCGTAATTGATCCTGCTCAAAATAAACAAGAATCCCGGCCTACGGGTTCCACTTTCACTCCCGGCTATGGTTGAATGTAGCGGACTTCAACCACGCAGACTGAACGATCACAATGAACATCTCAATCATCACCACCCAACCCTTTGCTGACCAGCGCCCCGGCACCTCCGGTCTGCGCA
>JAQBDO010000132.1:0-3303 GCA_032124375.1 Gammaproteobacteria bacterium | reverse complement strand
TACCCGGACCGTGTCCTGTTGCTGGTAACAAATTTCTGCTCTGTCTATTGCCGCTACTGTACCCGGGCCCGCATGGTCGGCTCTGCAGGCGAACGCAGCGTCAAGAAAGGCGATATCGAGCTTGCCCTGAACTACATCGAGCAGACTCCGGCGATACGGGACGTGTTGATATCGGGTGGTGATCCGCTCAGCCTCGATGACGACCGCCTGGAGCACATCCTGCGTCGCCTCAGCAAAATCAAGCATGTCGAGTTCGTGCGCATCGGCAGCAAGCAGCCCGTAGTTCAGCCCATGCGCGTCACCAACTCTTTGCGGCGCATTCTGAAGCGTTACCACCCGCTGTGGATGAGCCTGCATTTCACCCACCCTGACGAGTTGACTCCGGAAGTAGCGGAAGCCTGCGGGCGCCTTGCCGATGCCGGCATTCCACTGGGTAGCCAGACGGTGCTGTTGAAAGGCGTAAACGACGACCTGGAAACCATGCGCAAACTGATGCATGGCTTGCTGAAAATCCGGGTAAAGCCCTATTACCTGTACCAGGCTGACCCGATATCCGGCTCGTCGCATTTCCGCACACCAGTGTCCACGGGGCTCGAATTGATCCGGGGTCTGCGCGGTCACACCACCGGTTATGCAGTGCCAACCTTTGTGATAGATGCACCGAATGGTGGTGGAAAAATACCGATTGCCCCGGATTATGTCGTCGGCTATGAGGATGGCGACCTGCTTTTAAAAAGCTATGACGGCGGGATCTACCGTTATCCCGACTCCGGAACATCATTGTCATTTAATGAGGGAGCATGCTCATGAGAAGCAAATCTGGTAATGGCCACGGGTTACGCGTAGGGCTCACTTATGACCTGCGGGAAGCCTATCTTGCCGCGGGGTACAGCGAACTGGAAACGGCTGAGTTCGATCGGACCGATACCATCGATGGGATTGAAAAGGCCTTGCGTGCCCTGGGTTACGCGGTCGACCGTATCGGCCACATCAAGCAGTTGGCCGAACGTCTTGTGTCGGGCGATCGCTGGGACCTGGTGTTCAATATTTGCGAAGGCATGCACGGGATCGGCCGTGAAGCCCAGGTGCCGGCTCTGCTGGACGCCTACCAGGTACCGTATGTGTTTTCGGACACGCTGACTTGCGCCCTGACTTTGCACAAGGGCATGACCAAGGATGTGGTCCGCGCTGCCGGCGTCGATACCCCGGATTACGCCGTCGTCGATGATCTGGCCGACCTGAAATACATCACTTTGCCGCTGCCGCTGTTTGCCAAGCCGGTTGCTGAAGGAACTGGCAAAGGAATCGACCCTCAGTCGAAAATCACCAGCATGGGCCAGTTGCGTCGTGTTTGCGGGCGCCTCCTGCGGGAATACAAACAACCCGTCCTGGTGGAGCGATTTTTGCCTGGCCGGGAGTTCACCGTCGGGGTGCTGGGCACCGGAATGAAAGCGCGCGCGCTTGCGACGATGGAAATCAACCTGCTTGAGCAGGCGGATTCTGAAGTCTACTCGTACCGGAACAAGGAAGAATGCGACGAACTGGTTCGTTACAACCTGTTGCCACCCGGCGAACTCCGGCAGGCTATCGAGTCACTGGCATTGGATGCCTGGCGCGCCCTTGGATGCCGTGATGCCGGGCGCATGGACGTGCGGCTTGACGAAAACGGGCAGCCCGCCTTCATCGAAGTCAATCCGCTGGCTGGCATACACCCGGAGCACTCGGACCTGCCGATCATGGCAACATTGTCCGGAGTCACCTACACTCAACTGATCAAGACCATTATGGATTCAGCCGTGAAGCGCTGCGGCCTTGCGGACAGGCGTCAGGATCTGGCTAACAAGAGTCAGAACGAGGCCGCATAGCAGCACGGGATTGCAGTAGCATGAACCAGATTGTTCCTTTCGCGGTAGTCTTGCACGAGGCCATCGGGCCAGATGCGCGTGCCGACGAACTGGATACGCTGGTGCAGGCGGAGCAGGTTTCGACCGCATTGCAGCAACTTGGATGGCGCGTTTCCACGCTGCAAACCGGCCTTGACCTCGCAGCGACTTTAGTATCCATAAAAGCGCTGCGGCCTGATGTTGTTTTCAACCTCGTGGAGTCGCTTGGCGGCGACGGCAGACTGATTCATTTCATCCCCGCATTGCTGAGCTCAGGCAGCGTAGCATTCACCGGATGCAGCAGCGACGCTGTCTACCTCAGTTCGCAAAAAGAGCTGGCCAAAGACTGGATGCGATTGAACGGGATTGCGACCCCTGCATCCCTTGCCACGGCAGGAGAAAAGTCGGGCGCTGACACACGCTGGATCGTGAAATCGCTCTGGGAGCACGCATCCTTCGGCCTTGATGACGGTTGCGTGGTTCGTGGTTTCGACGCCGCCCGGGCGCGCATCGAAGAATGCGTGGCTCGTTACGGTGGTGAGTGGTTTGCCGAGCAGTTCGTGGAGGGCAGGGAGTTCAATATCTCCGTGCTGGAGCAGGCCGGTAAGCCGTTTATCCTGCCGCTGGCCGAAATCAGCTTTTCCGGTCTCCCGCCCGGCAAGCCGCAAATAGTGGGTTACGCCGCCAAGTGGGACCATGATGCCCCTGAATATCAAGCAACTCCCAGGATGTTTCCCAATCTGCCTTTCAGCCTGCACGCAGCGCTGGAGCAGGTAGTGCAAAAGTGCTGGAAGGGTTTCGGGCTCAGCGGTTATGCGCGGGTGGACATCCGGGTTGACGCGCAAGGAACCCCGTGGGTTCTGGAGGTCAATGCCAACCCCTGCCTGTCGCAGGATGCGGGCTTTGCCGCTGCTGCCCGGCTGGCGGGAATCGACTACAGGCAACTCATCGGGCAGGTCGTGGATGCAGGGCTGGGAACAGGTGCGCCGCCGGGTTCAGCGGCCAATGAACGACCGCGGCATTTTGTCTCGCAGGGCAGGGCCTGAACGATGTTCCGTATTCACAAGGTGTTTGACGTAACGACACCTACCAATCGCCAGATTCTCAGCCAGGCCCAGGCCATGCTCAGGGTTCAGTTCAATGAACTCAGTGAAAAAGACATCGCCAAGTTACCCGCGCAACTGGCCAACCCGCTCAAGTACCGTTTTCAATCCATACTGCTGGTCGCCGAAGACGGCGATGCAACGGTTCGCGGTTTCGCAATGCTGTTGCACGCCCCGGACCTGAACTTCTGCTACCTGGACTATATCTGTGCCGGCCGGGGTGAAACCGGCGGGGGAATCGGCGGAGCCCTGTACGAGAGGGTTCGGGAAGAGGCCTGGCAACTCGGTGTGGCCGGTATTTTCTGTGAATGTCTGCC
>JAQBDO010000131.1:0-6832 GCA_032124375.1 Gammaproteobacteria bacterium | reverse complement strand
GAACACCATGACGAGGATGCCGCTGGCAAAATTGCCCAGCGAGTCCAGCAGGGCAAAGGCAATCACGAAACCAGCGGCACCGATAACGGCCAGCAGCGGCCCGACATTCACCTCCAGCGCCGCCAGTCCGATGATGACACCGATGGCCTGAACCAGACGCCGCGAGGTAACGATCAGGAAATCACCCAGCAACTGTGACGCCTGGCTGGAGCGCGCCATGACCTTCTCGATCGCCCTGCCTACCAGACGTGCCAGCAACATCGCGATCAGCACAATGGCAAGGAACAGGCCGATGTTCTTGATCCAGCGCAGTCCGCCTTCCGCGGAAAACAGCCAGCCGGTAATGGTTGCCCAGGTGGCGCTAACGTCGGTCACATCAACCTCGATACCGGCCACGGCCGTCACATATTGGCGGTATTCCTCAACCTCTTCAACCTTGCCGCCTTTCACTTCGAAGGCGTCAATAACCAGTTTGGTGCGGTCAATCAAACTGGTCTGTTGCCCACGCAGTTCGGCAAGATAGGCCAGCAGGTTTGCCCGGTCCTCGTTTCTTTTGGCAACAGCGACGTCGATCTTTTTCCTGTTTGCGTCTGTTTCGGTCAGCGGTATATCACCCTCGGCCTCAGTCTCTGCCGCAGCGTCCTGTGCGCCTGCTGCACCCTTTCTGTCTTTCTCCAGAGCGGCTTTTTCTGCCGCCATGCTTGCAGCAATGGCAGTTACCCGGTCGGTCTCCGCATTACCCTTTACGCTGCTTAGCGCGTTCTGCGCCTCTACTTTTGCATCTTCCAGCGCCCGCTCTGCTTCCCGAACCGCAGCCGCCGCCTTTTCGGTATCCTCTGATTCAGCCGCTTTGTTTTTGGCATTCTCAACCCCGTCAAGAGCGGACTCGAGGTTTTCGGCGGCGGACACTTCCCGCAGCTTGTCCTTCACCGCGATCTCCGCCGTACTGATCTCCTTGACCTTGTCCTCCAGCAACTGCAACCAGGCATCCGCCTCTACCTTGAGTTCAGCGCGCCTCAACGGCTTCAGCAGCAGCTTCAGGTCTTCCTTCGGTACCTCAGCGTCACTCGTGGTGACGGCCTTGTCGGCAGACAGCGCTATGGCAGGCAGCGCCATCGTCAACAGCAGAAGAATCAACGCAGAGCGCAACATTCTGTTCATGTAAATCTCCATTGTATTTGCGGGCTATGGTGCCTGTTTCCCGAAAGCAGTGAACAATGACCGGTTATAGGGAAACGCCACATTGAGAAGAAAGACGAAAGAGCCGGAAAATTCCAGCATCTCGCCCTTCTTGGAAGAATCCATCAACACCTCCACCACCAGCATCACCAGAATATAGGCAACAATCTGGTAGTTGGCTGCAATCGGAATTGCGAGCTTGTCCATGAACCGCTGCACCACCGGTTTGCGCCGGTAAAGAGGGATCAATACAGCAAGGTATAGCAACATCATGAGCGCAAGCCCCTTGCCAAATATCAGCTTGTTGATCTTGGTATCATTGACAACCAGATTGTGCAGGTTCATTTCGCCCTGTGCGTTGTTCTCCTGAAAAAACTCGCTGCTCTCTATTCCGAACAGGCGCTGACCCCAGGAAATCTCCTCGCCTGCACCGAAGAAAAAAAACAGGCCCAGCAGTGTGGTCATCAGCAGAAAAGAAAACGGCCGCTGCCCGCGCAGCAACCACACCCGCCGGAAACACACCACCATGCCGACCAGCAGCGCCACCACGGTCATCCACTCGGTAAAGCCGTCCTCAACGACAAAGTGCTCTTTGAAAAAGTCATGGTTAATATAGCTAAGCGCCAAACCTGCCAGTGTAGTAATCGCTACAAACGCTAACACCAGCTTTTCAATACGACTCACATTTTTCAGCATTCGAACACTCCGACACCAGCATTACAGGACAGGAAATCAACCCAAACAGGCGGATCTCTCCGATTGACTTGAAGGCAGCAACACTATCACAATTCCCGGCTCCATTCGATGAGCAACGACCTGCCATGACAGCTATTCGAACGGGTGTGCTTTTGATGATCATCTCCGGATTTACACTGGCGCTCATCACCCTGCCCACTCTCACGCAACCTGCCTTGAGTCTCCCTGAAAACCAGGCCGTCGAGAGTTCAGGCAAAGCGCTACTGCAGACTGCCTTTGTCTCCGGCAAACTCACCCGGGAAGTACATAGCGCCAGCGCCGTTGAACTCAACAATGGCGATATCCGCCTGTTCTGGTATGGCGGCGAGCGCGAAGGCAGCAAGGACACCTCGATCTACAGCCGCGTGCTGGACCACGGCAACAACCGCTGGTCCGACATCAGCGAGGTTATGGCACGGCAAACAGTTGCCATGGATACACGCCGCTACATTCGCAAACTGGGTAATCCCGTAGCGCTGGTCAAGGGCGATGAGCTCTGGCTGTTTTTCGTCACGGTATCGGTTGGCGGCTGGGCTGGCAGCTCGCTGAATCTCTCTGTCTCTGCCGATAATGGCCTGACCTGGGGGCCGGTCAAACGCCTGATCAGCTCACCGTTCCTCAACATCAGCACCCTGGTAAGGAATCAGCCACTACTCACGGACAACGGCGACGTCATACTGCCGGCCTACCATGAATTCCTTGGCAAGTTTTCCGAGCTACTGCAGCTGGACAACAGCGGAAATGTCATCAACAAATATCGCATCAGTCACGGGCGTGAAGCCATTCAGCCCGCCCTGCTGGCTGTGGATAGCACACACGCCATTGCCTTCATGCGCAATACGTCAGCAGCGCATCCGGGCAAACTCTGGTTCAGTCACAGCCTTGACAACATTGGCGACTGGGCGGCAATCGAACCACTAACGCTGCCCAACCCGGATTCGGCCGCAAGCCTCGTGCAACTGGACTCCGCGGATGAACTGTTAATAGTGTTTAACAATCACCCCTCGGAAAGAGACGACATCACTCTGGGGTACCGCCCGTCAGCAACGGCCGAATGGCAACTGATTCACCAGTTTGAAACCAGAGAAGGCCACGAGGACGAACACAATCCGTTTTCCTATCCGATCCTGCTGAAAACAGGCAGCGGTGGCTTCCACCTGTTCTACACCTGGAAAACAAAGCACATCAAACACGTCTATTTCAATCGCGCCGCGCTGCAGGAAATGCTGCTTACCGCCGGAGCTGGCTCGTGATCAGCACAATGCCGCTGCTAACCGGACTGTCCATGGCGTTGCTGTGCCTCGCATGGGTCACCATCCTGTTGCCCATGAACAAGCTGCCGCTTGCAGCAAGAATGACAGTCATCATGGGTATTGCACTACTGCTGATGCTGCCGCTGTTCGACTATCCGGGCTGGTACAAGGTACGCAGCTTCTTTGGTGACAGTTCAATCACGGCAGTGCTTTTTTATAGCGCGGTTATTCTGCAGCAGAACTTCTCATGGCAACTGTACCGGGGAGAGGAGCTGCTGCTGCTGCGCAGACTGGTACTGCTTGCGGCCATGCTGCTTTACCCGTTCGCGCTGGGGCTGACAAAATTCGATAGTTACAGCCTTGGCTACGCCAACCCGTGGATGCTGGCTACGCTGTTGATATTCACCCTGTTCTGCTGGTTCCGGCAATATTATTTTCTGGCGACTATCATCACGGTCGCGGTCATTGCCGGCAGCCTGCAGCTGCTGGAATCACGAAACCTGTGGGACTACCTGATCGACCCGGCATTCGTTCTCATTCTGCTGTTGAGCTGGTTCAGACCATCGGTGAAAGGTAAACAACCAGCCGTAGCCTGAACCGGGAGTCGAACAACAAGCTGCACACTAAACCGCAATGTCAGAAATGATAACTGGCGCCCAGAGAGACCAGGTCAGCTTCCACGTCGCTCTCGTAACGTTCCCATTCAAGTCGAATACCCAGCTTGTTATCGAGGAATCGGGCGGTTGCGCCATAGCCCCAGGTAATATCGGTTCCGCTATCATCATTACTGCTGCCACCGTAACGCGTGTCCTGGTCCCAAAAAAATGCACCCAGTTTGCCGAACATTGAAAAGCTTGTGCCTATCGGAATAGAACCAATGCCAGTTAGCGTCAGTCCCTTTGTCCTGGCACTGGCACCGTTGTCACTGACTTTACCGAGGTCAACCCAGGCGGCCTCCGCACCCAGAAAGCGGTTGAACTGATAGCCACCGAACAGCTTCCAGCCAACATCATTGGCACCATCCTCGATTGACCACAGGCTATCGTTGTAATCAGCGGCGCCGACACTCAATCCCAGATATGCCTCGGCAGATGCTGGCAGGGAACAAGCTGCCAACAGCAGTGCAAAAATAATTTTCAACTTCATTTTTGCCTCCTGACGATCATATTAAGCGGTATCGCACAGCATCGATACGCATCACTGCTGTGCTGTTAATGACGGCTGGCTTGCGTGGTATACAAGCTGTTGCGATACAGATAATCCAGTACCACGACAAAGGCGAGCGCATCTTTCTCAAGCTCGACATTGTGATCTCCGGGCTGCAGGTGATCCTCTGCTGTTACCTGAAAGGTTTGCGCTGGCTGGTCAGGCTGGATGATGGCAATCTCGTCTTCAAAACGCAGTCCGTACAAGTCGTGAAACTGCAACAGGGATACACCCGTCTGCCGGTCCGAGAAAATCGAGTTGCCGAGAATCGGGTAGGCGAGATCCAGCCCCATTAAATCAAGCGCCGTCGCCAGCGCATCAGGCTGCGTAACCAGCCGCTCTACCCGTTCAGGCGTGACACCACCGCCAAGAATCAGCGCCGGTACCCTAAAGGTATCCACAGGAATGAGGTCATCGCCATAGACGCGTACATTGTGGTCTGCAATGACCATGATAACGGTGTTATCGTAATAACCACCTGCCTTCGCCAGGTCGATCAGTTTACCAATGGCATAGTCTGCAAACTTGATGGCATTCTTGTCGCTCTTTTCGGGCACACCGGGTAACAACTCGATACGCCCTTCGGGAATGTCAAACGGCGAATGGTTGGTCGTTGAAAACAGCACCGACACAAACGGTTCGCCTGCCGCGTACCATTCAGTGAACAGTTGATTCGCCTTCACCACCAGGTCTTCGTCACTAACACCCCAGGTACCGTGAAAAGTGGCTTCCGTGAAGGTCGGTTCGTCATATATTTCATCAAAGCCATTACCAAAAAACCATGATTTCATATTGTCAAAACGACTTTCGCCGCCATAAAAAAAGCTGCTGCGATAACCATAGGGTTTCAGCAAGGCAGCGACATTAAAGAAACCGGATTGTGACAGGTTGCGTTTCACCACGCCCTCCCCGGGCGTTGCCAGGAAGCCGGCTACCGTACCGGCAATGCCGCGAATTCTGCGGGTACCGTTGGAATACAAGCGCGTGAACAACAGGCCTTCTTCACTCAGTTCATTCAGCCTCGGGGTTATGCCCGGTTCACCGCCTATTGCCTCCACAAACTGTGCGCCGAGACTTTCCTGCAGAAAGATCACCAGATTTTTCTTTTTGTCACTACTGAAATGACTGGCCACCTCGCGCATGAACGGTGTGTCACCCGTGGTTTCAATATTCAGCCGTTTGCCGACACGCACCAGAGCCTCATCAATCTTCATGGATCCGTAACTATCTGCGGTACCATCATGAACAACGCGCGAGTAGGCGGCGTACACTACATTATGGATGGTATTTTTCGCCAGCTCATTCAACAGGCGATTGTCGGAGAATACCGCGTCCGAAGGATTAGCCGGCCGGTGTCCGAGAGAAGATCGCAGGCCGGCAAATATAATAATAAAAATCGGGATAAAGACGATGGCTCGCTTCCACCAGGCAACACGGTAGACATCAAGAATGGCGGGTTTTATCCTGCGGTAAAACCACCAGCCAAAAACGCCCATCATCAGGGCGGCCAGCAACAGCTCCAGCTTGTAGACCGACCAGATGGTATTCATGACCTCTACGGGATACTTGAGGTAGTTGATAAATATAACGTTTGGCCGCACGTCAAATTCGTTGATGAACGGCAGCGTGGCATTTTCCATATACACGGCCAGCACAAACAACAGCGACAGAAAAACACTGGTCAGCGTGGTTCCGATCCCTGCCCAGGCACCGGGAAGAAAGGAGATCAGCAGCGCGGGAATCAGCAGGAAGGCACTGGCGGTAATGGTATCCAGTCGCAAACCATAGAGAAATGCCCACCAGATACTGTGGTCTGCACCGGTAATTCTGTCGTAGAAATAAGCCATGAACGTGGCCCGTCCAACAGCGAAGACCACAACAAAATACAGGTAGACCCTGAACAGGAGCGCAACGGGTTTTATAAAATCAGAAAACATGGTTATCGTGACATAGCCGGGTTAGTCGCCGGGGAAATGAAAGTAAAGGCCAGTACTCTTTCAACCTGATAATAACGTATGCCGAACTATATAAAGCTGAACACCCGATTTATTTAATAGCCACGGAAGCACACGGAATGACGCGGAAAAAAGTATCTTATGGCATTTATTCTTGCGTGTTTTTCCGTGTGCTTCCGTGGCAATCATAGCCGTCTTTATCAGATTGAGGCAGTACCAGTACAACACGTCAAAACAACGCGGCCCAGTGTGTAGCATTCATACCATGCCAGCACCGCTATGGACTTGAAATCAACTAGTTAGTGTCCGTCCATAAAGGCAGTAATTTCTCTCGCAAAGACGCAAAGGCGCCAAGAAAGAAAGTATGTTTTTATAACAATGACTGATCCCTCTGCGATCTTTGCGTCTTGGCGAGAGTATTTTCTTTTTGGATGTGTACTAGTTACCAAGGTGTATCGATTCCGGCAGGGTAATTTGCAACTCAACCGGTAAATGATCGGACAG
>JAQBDO010000130.1:0-12407 GCA_032124375.1 Gammaproteobacteria bacterium | reverse complement strand
CCATGGGAAAGAGTGCCCTATTGTTGTTTGTCAGTGTTCTTGCAGGCGCTTTGTTACCTGTGACTGTATGGGGTTACGGCTTTGATGCTTACCCCGGTGACGGGAATTACCTTCCTTATGCAGAATCGGCGGGAGGCCATCACTACTCCGGCTCATTACGCTTGCAAACAGGTATGACCGAGGGCGGCTATTATGTCCGCATCTATCTTGACGGGTTACGCCCTGAGGACATCCGTGTTTTCCTGCAGCGTAACCACCTGGTACTGCAAACTGTTCAAGGTGGACAGTATGGGCCGTATAACTCCAATGCCCGTGGCGCCTCGCGATGGCAGATGTCTTTTCGCAGGCAACTGCGGATCCCCTACGATGCCGATGTGACTCGCATGGTAACGAGCACAAGGGACGGTATCATGGAGATCTACATGCCAAGCTATCAGCCCCTCCAATGGTAAAGCCGGGATCTTGATGGATGTGCGAGGTAATCTTTCACGCAACTGGCGGTCAGCGTAGCATGAGCCGGGCACTCCCGGTGGCGACGCCATCCAGTCTGATACCTTGCTGCACGATGTGAACTTGCAGGCTGCGTAGCTGCAGGGCGGACATATCAATCAACACACTCGCCGGTATGGCTTTCTCCAGGACTGTCCCAAGGCGTTCGCTGAGTAGTTCGAGCTGTTGTGCTAATAGCTGATTGGCCGCAGCTTCCAGTGCCTGACGGATGTATTCATGAAAGGCTTCCATTAACAGGGTCCTGGAGGCATTTTCAGCATCGTAGTCAAACGTCAGGTCCTGCAATTCCAGTTGCCGTGTTTCAGCGCTATAGACCAACTTGGCGCGCAACTCTATCGTCCCGGCGAGTTCGCCTGGCAACTCTACCCGTGCCCTGATTTCCTGGTCGCTGCCTGCAATGACGAAATTTTTGATGCCCACTTGTTGGCCATTGATGTCAAGGGATTGTCCGGCAAGGGCGTCGGAAAATTCCTGGTTGAGACTTGCAAAGTCCAGGTTTACGCCTAACTGCAGATGCAGCCCGGAAGAACGGGGGTAATACCGTTCAAGCGGTGGTAATGGTACTGGCTTGCCCGCCGGTTTAGCACCGGCCACCAGTGCCGGCTGCAAAGCAACGGCAAGATGCGCGTCGATGTGTTTACCCCTGCCTGTTATGTCAGATAGTGCAACACCCACAGGCCTGAACATTAACCAGTTGTGATGTCCGAGTTCTACCGGTTCTTGCAGCAGCAGCCAGGTTCGCTGTGCCTGTTTGCGAATGCTATTTGTCACGGGAGCAAGCGTCCGGAGTGCCGCACGCAGACTTTGCTGCATTTGCTTGCGGAATTCCTTCTCGACGAGAGGTGTGACATCGATATTTGCGATAGTCATTTCACAGCGGTCAAGAAAACGGGTCGGCAGGATGCGAAACTCGGGTCTCACGGTCCAGTCCGGCCCCCACCCCAGGTGCACCTGCATGCCAATCAACGCCTGTCGCGGCGCTTCATTGACGCCGCAACTGCCGTTCAGGTTGATTGCCCCCAGTACTTCTTTGTGTGCCCTGATCCAGTAACGGATATGTGCCTGAACCAGTAATACATCACCCGATACAGTAATGCTGAGTGGTCCACGCCAGGCTCGGTATTGAGACTTTATCCCGTGCCAGTCCTTCCATGTGCGCCAGTTACCTGCCTGCTGCGGGAGTGTGTTTTCAGCTGCTTTGGTAAGTGGCTCGAGAGACAGTTGCAGCGGAATTTCAATGGTTGAAACCGGCGCAACGGGTTGTTTATCGCCCGCAACTGACTGCGCGCCGGCACAAGTCGTCCAGAGCAACAGCATTAGTGGCAGGAGTATTTTTCTACAAAGGTACAGACGCCGGATATTTATGTGCTGATAAGGATGCATGAATGATGATTATAATTCCGTTCACCGGACGTGCAAAGATTATGGCTTACTGTGATGTGGTATGCGGACGTCCGGGCAATGGGGCCGGCTTTACCCGCCCATCAACGGATAAGGCGACAATATATCCAGGCTTGGGAGTACCCGGAATTTTTAACCCCGAAAAACCGGAATCGCTGTAATATCAATGTTTATCAAGCCAATCACTACGTATTGAATATGACGCCTTTGCTGCCAGTGTATTATGACAGGCTGGTCCTGAAGAATCCCTGGCAAGTGCTGTTGATTATCAACCTGATATGTATCGCCTCGGGTTATTATACGACCAATTTCAGGCTCGATGCCTCGGCCGATTCCCTGATCCTCGAAAATGACGAGAGCCTGCATTATTACCGCTCCATCCGTGCGCGTTATGGTTCAGATGACAGCCTGATCGTTACCTATACGCCAAAATACGATCTGTTCGGCGCTGCAGTACTGGCTGACCTGGGACAGCTGCGCAGCGAACTGGCGACCATGGCTCGGGTCGAGTCGATCACCAGCCTGCTGGACGTACCCCTGATCAGCAGTCCACCGGTCACACTGTCTGAATTGAGCAAGGGGATTCGCACCCTGAAAAGCCCGGAAACTGATATTGAGTTGGCTCGGCATGAATTTGTTTCCAGCCCCTTATACCGCAACCTGATTATCAGCCCGGATGGACAGACAACTGCCCTGCAAGTCAATTTCAAACGCGATGAAACCTACTACCAGCTGCTGAATCAACGCGATCGCTTGAGACAAATGCGGCTGACCACCGATCTCTCTGACAGGGAAGCCGGTGAACTGGACCGGTTAAGCAGCAAATTCAATGACTACCGGGCAGGTATGCTGAAGCAGCAAGACAGGGACATTGCTACCGTCCGTTCAATGATGGACAAGCACAGGGGCAATGCAACACTCTATCTTGGCGGTGTGCCCATGATCGTCGCCGACTCCATTATGTTTATTCGACATGATCTGGCGACATTTGGCGCAAGCGTATTGTGTTTCATCATAGTCATCCTGGCGATTGCCTTTCACAGGCTTCGCTGGATTGTGCTTCCCATGGTGACCTGCTTCTCAACGGCGCTGATTATGATCGGGCTGCTGGGGCTGATTGACTGGCCGGTAACCGTCGTCTCATCCAACTTTATTTCACTGTTGTTGATCCTCACTCTGTCATTCACCATTCACCTGATGGTGCGCTACCAGGAATTACACGCAGCAGACCATGAAATAGATATGTTCAGCCTGGTGCAACAAACCATTCACAGCAAGGCGATGCCGTGCTTCTACACGGCCGCGACGACCATGGTTGCATTTGGCTCACTGTTATTCAGTGATATCCGCCCGGTGATCGATTTTGGCTGGATGATGGCCATAGGCACCATCGTTGCCTTCGTCCTCACCTTTACCCTGTTCCCGGCAATGCTGATGCTGCTGAAACCCGGGCGTTACTCCAAAACACGCAACCTTACCGCGCTGATTACAAGCTTCATTGCGCACCTGATTGAACATCATAGAGTGACTGTGCCGGTTGTTTTTATTGTGATCACCATATGGGGAATCTTTGGCGTCAGCATGCTGACCGTGGAGAACAGCTTTATTGATTACTTCAAGAAGTCCACGGAAATCTATCGCGGCATGGAACTGATTGACCGCAAGCTGGGCGGCACCACACCATTGGATGTCATCATCGATGCGCCGACTGAATTCTTCCAGCCTGAGGAAGCAGCTGATGATGAATTTTTCATGGATGATTTTGATAAGGAATTCGCAGGCAGCGCCGGCTTCACAGCCTCCAGTTACTGGTTTAATACCTCACAGCTGCAGGAGGCAGCACGCATTCATGACTACCTCGACGGTCTGGCGGAAACTGGCAAGGTCCTGTCAATCAGTACCGCCATGCATATGCTGGACACATTAAATGCAGGCAAGCCGCTGGATGATTTTTTTCTGGCGATATTTTATAAACGTCTGCCCGAAGAGTTCCGGGATGCGCTTTTTTCACCGTACCTGTCGGAAGATGGCAACCAGTTGCGTTACAGCATACGGGTATTCGAATCAGACCCGTCACTGCAACGCGAGGCATTACTGCAAAAGATCCAGTATCACCTGACCAACGAAATGGGGCTGAAAAAAGAACAGGTGCACGTAAGCGGTATGCTGGTCCTTTTCAACAACATGCTGCAAAGCCTGTTTCATTCACAGATACGGACCGTAGGTGCAGTATTTCTGGCCATCATGCTGATGTTTGTCATATCGTTTCGCAGCCTCAAGCTGGCGGGCATCGCGATCGTCCCCAATCTGGTTGCTGCCATACTGGTACTTGGATTAATGGGCTGGTTGAATATCCCACTCGACATCATGACGATCACCATTGCAGCGATTGTTATTGGTATTGCGGTGGACGACGCTATCCACTACGTGCACCGCTTTATAAAGGAATTCAGAAAAGATTGTAATTACTGGGCCAGCGTGGAACGTTGTCATGACAGTATCGGGCGTGCCATGTACTACACCAGCATCACCATTACCCTGGGCTTTATTATTCTCGCCCTGTCGAATTTTATCCCCACGATCTATTTTGGCCTGCTAACCGGGTTTTCCATGCTGGTCGCAATGATCGCGAACCTGACCCTGCTGCCTATATTGCTTGTCTGGTTCAAGCCAATGGGCGCCTGCGAACCCCCTGAAGACCTGCAGGCACCCGGGTAATCAATGTGATTGTTTTGAGCTGCGGTTACTATGGCTATAATAGCCGTATCATGCACAGGACTCCGCCATGCGAAACCGACTGATATCCCTCATCCTTGGTGTGGCCGTGGCCACCGGCTGTGCCACCTCGCCCAGCGGTCGTTCGCAACTGGTGCTCATGCCGGAAAGCCAGATGGATCAGATGGGTTTGCAGGCCTTCACTAACATCAAGGGTAAAACGCCGGTTGAAACGAGTCGCACCACCAACAGTTACGTGCAATGTGTGGGTAATGCCATCACCCGGGAAGTAGGCGGCAGCTGGGAAATTGTGGTGTTCCGGGATGATGCCGCCAATGCATTTGCCCTGCCCGGCCGCAAGATCGGGGTGAATACCGGCCTGCTCAAGGTTGCGGAAAACCAGCACCAGTTGGCAACGGTGCTCGGCCACGAAGTGGCGCATGTGCTGGCGCAGCATTCCAACGAGCGTGTTTCCCAGAAGTTTGCCGTCGATCAGGGACTGGGTCTGATCAATGCCATCGCCAGCCCGCAGACCGGCACCGGGCAGACCCTGATGGGACTGCTGGGTGTGGGTGCCGAATACGGTATCCTGCTGCCATACGGTCGTGTCCAGGAGAGTGAAGCCGATATCCTGGGCCTCGATCTGATGGCAAAGGCCGGGTTCGATCCGCGCGAGAGCGTCAATTTGTGGGTCAACATGGGACGTGCAGGCGGCGGCCAGCCACCGGAATTTCTGTCCACTCACCCGTCACACAATACGCGCATCCGTGACCTTAACGGGCACATGCGGGTGGCGCTAAATCTGCAGAGTCGTGCCAGCCAGCAGGGCAAGCGCCCGGCGTGTCGCTGAAGGGAGGTATTGTAGCAGCATACCAAAGATTCCCTCCAACGCCTGCCTTCAGTCTTGTTTGCTCATACGATAAATTACATTTGCGACTGCAGGTAGTTTTTCATGCCTATCCTCTCAATGAGGCCCAACTGCTTCTCTAGCCAGTACGCGTGATCCATTTCAGTGTCGTCCAGCAATTTAGTCAAAATTTGCCGTGAATCAAAATCTTGCTCTTCTTCACATACTACGATGGCATCTTTCAGTGCAGCAGTTACTGCGTATTCAACGTCCAGATCATTTTGGAGCATTTCCCTGATGTTACTACCGACACGAACCTTGTCCTGTGAATTCATGTCAGGTTGTACTTCCAGAAATAACATGCGCTCCATCAGTGCGTCAGCATGTTCTGTTTCTTCTTCCATTTCATGATTAAGACGTTCATATAATTTTGTCAGGCCCATATCATTATAGATACGGGAATGGGCCATGTACTGGTCGCGCGCGGCAAGTTCACCATTGAGCAGTTTTTGGAGTTGTTTCAAAACTTTTTTGCTGCCTTTCATGAGCAATCTCCTGATTGCGACTGAAGATAATTTTCCAGGCCGGTATTTTCAATCAGCCACTGCTGGGATTCGATCCAGTCAATGTGATCCTCTGTTTCTTCCAGAATTTCTGTCATTTCATCGCGACTGATGAAATCATGACTTTCTTCACACAGCTTGATTGCATCCTGCAAATTACTTCTCATCCCCAACAGCATTTCCAAATCACCTTTCAGCATCTCGGGAATATTTTCACCAATGAGTAATTTGCCCAAATCCTGCAGATTTGGCAGACCTTCCAGAAACAGAACACGTCCTATCAGATCATCAGCCATTTTCATGGCCTTGATGGAATGCCTGTACTCATGCTCGTTGAATTCGCCCAGTCCCCAATCCTTTGCCATGCGTGCATGCAGAAAAAATTGATTGATTGCTGTTAGCTGGTCTTTCAAACACGAGTTCAATGCCTGATTAATTGTTGCTTCACCTTTCACAAACACCTCCGGATAATTTAGCTATTTGTCTGGCTATTCCTCTCTGGTAGGGAGGAGGAATAGCTGGCTGACACCTTGTTGAAGTCTACAACACGGGATAAATATTGAGAGAGAAATATAAAAAAACTATATTAAACATAGTGTAATGGCGCCTCAATAACATTATTGATAATCATTATCATTTGCGCTAATGTGTTCTCACTGATCAACTGTTTGGGGCATTACCTATGTATGTATGTATATGCAACAAGATTACGGATAGTGATATTCGCCGGGAACTTGATAACGGTGCCTGTTCTCTGGCGTGCCTGCAGAAGAGATTGAAGGTCGCGACCTGCTGTGGCCGCTGCAAAGACTGTGCAAATCGACTGATACATGAATCGATGAACATGAATTTAACGATTGAATTTCAATCAGCAGTAGCTTAGTAATCAAAAGTCCGTGCTCGTACAAGACAACTGGCTGTTGAACTTGTGGTGTGCGCTCAACGACACCGGTTGCTTACTTCGCCAATCCCCGGATTATTTGTAAAACATATCCCGATACATCCCTTCTGCCCATGCCAGGCTGGCTTGCCCGCCTTCGGTACTCCAGTCTTCCATCATGTGTGTGCGGTCAAACTCAAACTCTTTATTCTTTTCGTTGAATTTATAGAAGGTGATAATACTCATCGCTTGCAACGGGTTTATATCGACAGCAGAGAAGCACATGGTTTGCGGGCTGCGCCACCTGACTTCTTTACCCAGTGCGTGCGCGGCGATGACTTCAGCGACGTATTGCGCTTCCGAGTTTGCGGTGTGGCCACCCTTGGAAAATGGTTGTGACCTGGAATCACCGGTCACATAAACATGCTCGTCACCGATGACGTGGTATTTATAAGGATCGGTGTTGGCAACTTTTTGCGGGCTTTTCAGGTTGGCAATACCGGCATCTTCCAGTAATGAGGAGGCGCGTACCGGTGGGTATATGATGGCATCATCAAACGGGTACTCGTCAAATTCTGTACGGATGGTTTTGTTATCGATATCCACTCCCGAAATTTCTGCGCTGGGCAGATAATTGATGTAATCACTATACAGGCTGGAAAATGCTTTTTTGAAACCCTGTTTCTCAATCCTGATTTCAGCGTTCATATCAAGCAATAAAATCTTTGCCCTGATTCTTCGTTTCCTGAAGATGGCGGCTACCATGCAGGCACGTTCATAAGGCGCAGCGGTGCAGCGGTATTCTCCGTTTGGTACGCTTAGGACAAAAGTGCCGCCTTTAAAGGAGCTTAATTTTCTTTTGATGGTTATGATTTCTGAACTGTTTACAAAGCCACCGGGGTAATCGTTATACAGTCGCAGCTGGGCTTCGGGGTCAACAACACCAATGCGGCTATAGTCATATTCGATACCGGGTGCGAGCACCATGTAGTCATAGTTTATATAGCCGTTGCTGGTAAAAATATTTTTTGAAACACGATCAAAGCCACACACCGTGGTATTTAAAAACTGGTAGTTATGTGCCTTGGCGGCATCAATATAACTGTGTGTTAAAAAATCAAGATTGATCTGGTCGGCGAGCCATGGGTTGCTGGCAGGAAATGAAATGAACTCGGGACGTTTTTCGAGTAGTACCACATCAAAAGCCGGATTGTAGATCTTGATATATTTGGCCATGGTCAGGCCGGACCACCCGCCACCGACAATCACGACACGTGCACCTTTTGCTGTTTGCAAGGTTGCTTCGTTAAGTAATTTCCGGATGGAAAAGTGCAGTGCAGGGCTGCTGTCTGCGCTGGCAGCGTCTTTGGCTACAGTGTCTGCCGTAACAGCAGCCTGCAGCGGCAAGCTGATACCGGAGAGTGCTCCTGCCGCCATGCCGGCCTTCAGGAAATGCCGTCTGGATAATTGGTTTTTATCTTTATTTCCCATGGTGGTCTCTTGATTAAAGTGGGCCTTGTTTAAACCAGGGCTGCGCCATGTTTTGACGCGGCCCTGTATTATTTTGGCGCTTCAAAATAGCTGGCATAGTTAACTGCTTGATCGAGCTGTTCGATTTCAAGATCTACTATAACTGCCTGCATAACAGGATTCACTGCTCGCAGGCCGCTTTTTACTCGCCCCAGTTGCTGGCTCATGTATTGAAAATTTTGCCCCTGCAGCTTTGGGTAGAGCAGTTCATTGTTGCCCTCACCCTTGTCGCCATGGCAGCTGCTGCAGTGTTTCTGATAGATCTTTTTCCCCTGTTTGTATTCTGCAGTGCCTTCTTTCCACGGGCCTTTGGAATAATCGGGGTTCATCGGCAAGGTTGATATGTAGGCGACCACATTGCTTAATTCCTGGTAGCCACCGATGGTACGCTGTTGAACAAATGGGAACATTAACGAAGACTGGCGGGTACCGTTGCGGATATCCAGCAACTGCTTCATCAGGACATTGACGTGCTGTCCTGCCAACTGTGGATAAGTTCCGTCAGCATTTCCCCATGCTTCCGGCAAATGGCATCTGGCACAGACGCTGAATGTGGTTTTACCCGCTTCAATATCGGGTGTGAACTCCAGCTGAATAGTGATCTTTTCTACTGCCTGGACATTGGATGCAAGCAGGCACAGGAGTCCGAGTAGCGTATTTTGGATGGCTGCTTTCATAAAAGTAAGGACCTTGCTATGGCGTTTTTAAAAATTGTACTGTCATATATCAACCTACAAATTGCCACAGATCAATTGAAGCGCTTGTATCATGCAGAAATTGTAAGTAATAGAGGACAGACCCGAATGTCACTGACTTAAGCCAAAACCTCTATCATCCAAACGCAGGCCGGGTTCCAGTTGCATCATCAATGGCCTTTTTTCCTGGATAGTCGTCGTCCTTTGGGTGGTCGTCTGTGCAGGACTCTATGACGGGCAAGACCAGGGATTGATGGTGTCGCGGAGCCTTGTATACGGTCAATAGCGCCGGTATCTTTCAGCTGGTAATCCAATAGGCTGTAACAGCCAACCAGCTGATAATGAGTAACAACCAGGGTAACCAGTGTTGCTTATAAACGAGCCTCTCCGGTACCTCAATATTGTCTACTTCAGGTGCCACGAGCTGCTGATTAACCTTCTTGATCTTCTTGTCGAGTTCTCTGGCCTTGGCGTTTTGTTGTTTCTTGTATTGCTCAATACCCTTGTGTATCCCTTGCGCAATTAGTTTCGTCTGTTCCTTAGACTGCTCTGGTCGTTGTGTGCCACGGGCAATCCGCATGGCTTCATCCTGGATTACATCCGAGAACTGTTGATTATTGGAACGTTTGGTCATGGTATCCCACAGGTGTTATCTGGATGCTTTATTCCTGGCCACGCCGTTCAGCCCCGGCAGGTCGGAGCCGAAGGGCCAGAGGGCGGCGGGGATCGGGCGACACCATCGCACATCTGGCAGACCTGACTTCTTCATGATTCCCCCATTGATTCCTGTTGATGGCTGATTGGACGAACCCTACTGCATTACAGAGAATAGGCCATTGATATGGATCAATATAATAGCGAAGACCAACACGAGGGCTGGCTTGGACGTCCTTACCATCACAAGATCGGTGCGGACAGGCATTCAATTACGGGAAAATGCCATAAAAATCCAGATCGGATAGTGAGGGTACAGTTTCACAGGTTTTACCCCACCAACGCTCACTTGTTTCGACCGTGCTTTCCTGGAAATTTCGCACATCAGGCAAAGACGGGTCACAAACACTGTGCAGAATATCATCCGGAACTCATCCGCCATCAGGATACGACAGGATCGTGTCCCGGTGCGCCACTTATTGGATCAATAGGGTTCGTTTGATCTGCGTCGACAATGAAATACCCCGGCCATTCCTGACTGGTAATTGGCGCGTGGTGACAAGGTGTACTAATACGACATACCGTAGAGTTGCCCCATAAATTTTGGGGAGAATCAAGTATGAAGAAATCTCGTCCAATGGGTGTCGTGTGCGCCTGGCTATCCGAAGGATGGACAGTGGTGGCTATGTGCGGCAGAGAGCTGTGGTGTTATATATAAAATGGATAGTGTGATGTCTTACTTGTTGCTTGCTATGATTATGAAGCATACCCAAAAGGAATAGTCTCTCTTTCAGGGGCTGCGAGGTATAGCTTCGCCCGCATCAGAACCCGGTTATTTCGCGGTCCTGGATCGCCGTTTATGGCGGCTTCCCGGATGCGGTAGCAACTATGCAATTCCTTTGGCATACCCAAAATTTAATTATGATCCGGCGTTTCTGACGCTGTATGGTAGATATACGGAGAATTAAAATGTCGATCTTTGAAAAAACAAAACAGTGCACAAAGAAATTTCCATGCCGGTACAAATTGGTGATGATGATTTGTGCCGCTGCGATTGTAGCTTCAGTTGTTGTGGTGCCATTCATTTCTGACATGGCATAGGGCACCGCAGACGCCCTTGTCCGCTTAACTCTTTCTTGTTAGCTGAGCCGTCCCCCTCCGGGTCGGTCGCCCTCGGAATTGCGCCACCCATGCTCCCCGCTATGGAATGCACCAGGGGATTATGAGTCCCCCCATCCTCCTTGTTTAAGTGTTGGAAAGCTTAAGAACACCAAACGCTTTTCCGGTGGCCATACAGATCAACCATATCGACCGACCCCATGCCGAGCCTGGTGGTGTGCCACTCCAAACGTGCTGCGTGTAAGTCGAAGAAGCGGAATGGGTTATTGGAACCGGAATCCGAACTTCTCCCGAACCGAAATTCCGAATCCGCAATTGGTGGATTCGCTGTCCGGGATGCGTGGTTTCCTTGTGGCGGGGTTTACTGTATGTCTTCTGCCAGGCATTCAATGATACGGATCAGGGTGTCCCGGTCCTCGGGGCATGCCTCGCGTATCATGTTGAGGATCTTCTGTTGATCTAAATCAGTCAGTAGATATTTGTCTTCGCCCGCCAGTTCACAAAATGACATCTCACCCCCCCATAAAGAAAGGCGACCCAAAGGCCGCCGATCCTCGGTTATTCGAAAGCAACCGGCGCAGCCGAGACGAGCGCCATGGCGAGAATAGAAAATTAGCGGGACTATAGCAATTAGGGGAAGTACTTACGCCAAAATCAGACCAATTCTACTAGTCATGCTTGCTGTCCAGTTAGGAAATGTCCTACTTGCACTGTCCAAGTAGACAACATTAAGAAACAGCATGCTTCCCTAAAGAGGGGGTACGTCCGGTCGCTAGCCTGTAGTTAAGGTAAACAAACCACAGGGGGAAATTTCATGCTTAAGGCCGTGCGGCAAGAAGATCTAGAAAGAATTCAGACAATGAACATCACTGAGGCTGTTGCATATGCCAACCGGTTGACCCGCCGACTGGAGTGTGACGACTGCACTGATGAGGAAAGAAAAAACGGATTGGAGCTACTGAGTAGGCTCACTGAAAGGGTGCACTTTCTCAAAATTGTGCCAAGACCTGCATATTCCTGAACCGTGTGCGGGCGTAACCTATGGCTGGTGTTAACCGAGTGATAAGAACCATGCGCAGATCTGGCGACACGGTAGCCCCGTTCTTTATTGGCTTGGTTATTTTCGGCGCTCTCGCGCTCAAAGCAGGGCCAGCATTTGAGTGGCTTAAAACTCAGTTCCTTAATAGGGAGGAGGCGGCCAACCAGGAGTCGGAAGAGCAGAACCGGCGCAAATGGTGCGAAGATGTATTTGAGTCAGGGAGCATCAGCCAAGCGGACCACACTTACTGCAAAGACATCTGGAAGGACTGACCTGGCGGCCCGGGGAAATCGAACTCCAGCCGTAATATTAAGGTGCACAGGTGCCCCGCATCTGCGGGGTTCCATGTTTTCGGGACCAGTCCGGTTCTGACGTTGTGAGAGGTGATTATCTGACAGGAACGTCCGGTTCTGCGTGTGTGCGTCCAGGTTAACTAACTTCCGTCACCTTATAG